>JANOWX010000643.1:0-2294 GCA_031418175.1 Acidobacteriota bacterium
CGTGGGTTGTTTTTTTTTTTTTTTTTTGGTTACGGGGGGGCGCCCGGATATACTCGGGGGTGGGTGTGGAAATATTTCAATGTTTGCCCCCCGGCGCGCCCGTACACGCACTTTGCAAACCGAGCTAAAGCTGAAAACCGCAGCGGCTACTCACTGCACTTGATCCACCAGCGTCAGCAGTTGTGTGCGCACGGTTTTGCGCGTGGCGTTGAGTTGCGGGATTACATCGGTTACACCCGGCAGGACTTTGGCGACGAGGTCGGGCGGATTTTGCGTTTCGAGGTGCTCGAATTTGGCAAAGAAAAGGAGCGTGACTTGCCCGTACTCCCGCTCCGTCCCGCCGGGATAGCGGATGCCGAAACGTTGCCAGCCTTTGAGGATGCCGCGCTTGATACGCTCCTCGTAGAGCGGCTTCAAGTATTTGCCGATCAGCGCGGTGTACTCCGCGCCTTTGCCTGGTTCCACCTTATGAAAACTGATCTCGGCAAATGACGCCGGCGGCAGCGGCTGCGGATTGAGTCCGACGCTGTCTATCAGCGTGACCATCTCCGAGCGCACCAGCCGGATAAGCCCGCGCGAACGCGCCAGGAGTTCGGCCCCGGTCGTATTCGGAAAGACCTTGGTGAAGACCGCCGGCGGATAGGGCGTTTCGACCGCAGCGAACGTGTCGAAGGTGGTGATGGTGACCCGGTCGTATTCGCGGGCGGCCCCGCCGGGGAAGCGCACGTTCCAGACCGACCAGGATTTGATGATGCCCTGTTTGACGCGCTCGCGATGGATGGGAATGTAGGCCTCTTGTTCCAGCTTGCGGTAATCTGCGCCTTTGCCCGGTTCGAGTTTGAAATACTCGAAGAGAGCGAATTTAGGCGCGGCAGGTTGGCCTTGCGCCTGCCCGCGTTGCCGCAGGCTCGGCGTGCAGAGCGCGAGCAGCACGAACAAGGCGAGACAGAAGGCGCGGATTGAGAAACGGTAAAACACGTGTGTCATGGTTTTTCTCCTTGTTGGTTCGGTTGTGATTGAAGGGAAATGCGAATACGGAACGGCGAGCGTGAGCGGCCTGCGCCTCGGCAAAGTGCGTAATGACCGAAGCTCAGGCCGTTCACGTTCACCGTACTGTTCAGCGGATGCTCAGTTCCGGCACGTAGCGATAGACCGCCGTTTCCGACGACAGCACGATGCCAAACCGCTTCTGCCCCATGCCGCTGCCGCCCGCCGGAAACGACGACCCCCACTTGCCCATGTCGGTGAACGAATCCAACAGGAACATGCCGAAGTATTCGTTGCTGTCGCCGCCGAACCCGACTTTGCTCATCAGGTAGGCTTTCTGCGCAGCCTTGCTGATCCACGGCAGGGTGTAGGTCTTAAAAAGCTCTTCGAATTCCTGCGCGCGGTCGGGCGCGATCTTCGTGCGGTAGACCACGGCCAGCTTGGGCGCGTCGTTGGTCTTGGGCGGAATGCTCAATTCGGGCATGGCCCGCACGATGAAGGCGTGGCGGCTGACCAGCATGCGCCGAAACTTGGTGATCACGGCTTGGCGGCCCGCCGCGCCCAGCGCCTTGGTGAGGTGATCCGGCTCGTCGAATTCCTTCAGGCCGTCAATTGGGCGCACGATGATGTATTCGGACGACTCGCCGAGATTGGAGGTCGTCCAGGTGCTCCATTGTTTGCCGCCCGCTTTCTTGAAGGCCGGCAGCGAGTCGTTTTTCAGATACGCTTCGTAATCCGTCACCATGTCCGGCTTGATGTGGTTGATGGCGACGTAAAAGCGTGGCGGCGTGGGTGTGGGTTGCGCGCCTTGCGTTGCCAGCGCCGGGCGCGGCGTGAAGTTGAAAAGCGCGCACGCGGCGGCGGCCAGCAGACCGCACAGCGCAACGCGCGTGAACAGCAAGGTTGCTTTGGGAAATGCGTGTGTCATGAGATTTCTCCTTGTTGCGGAAGTTGGTGATGTGCGCGGGCCGCGTCTGTGCCCGTGCGTGATTCGAGCCAGCAAAAATTTCTTCATCCCAGCAAAGCTGCCTGTCACGGCTGTGTTCTTCAGGGCACGGCCCGCGTGTCAGCGCGCGGCGCGTCAGTCAACGTTTGGGCGCGACACACGAGCGCTGCCAAGCGCCGCCCGCGCGCCGCGCGCTGAACCCGCGCTTGCCGTGCCCTGAACAACACGGCCGCGCCGCGCCAAATGCCCAAATGCATGGAGTTCAGGCTTCAGCCTGTCTTGGAGATCACGAACCCAGGCTGAAGCCTGAACTCCAAGCTCTTCTGTCTTGGAGATCACGAACCCAGGCTGAAGCCTGAAC
>JANOWX010000644.1:0-16686 GCA_031418175.1 Acidobacteriota bacterium
GCTGGGCACGGATGGCAAGTTCAAGATTTACACCTTTGCGACGACGCACTTGGTGGTGGACATCTTGGGCTATTACAGCGAAGACGCGCTCGATGTGAACGGCGCGGGCTTGCTCTTCAATCCGCTGCCGAGCCCGGTGCGCCTGCTCGAAACGCGGCCCGACTTCCCGGGCTTCCCGCTGACTGGTTGCACGCGCACCAACGCGCCGATTGCCGGGAATATCAACGCGGCGACGCACACGCAAATGGCGGCGAATTTCTGCGGCCTGCCCGCCGCCGCCCAAGCCATCGTCGGCAATGTCTCAGTCGTCAACACCACCGGCGCGGGCTTCCTGACGCTGTTCCCCGCGAACTTGACGACTGCGCCCTTGGTGGCTACGTCGAATTACCCGGCGCCCGCGACGTTCGGATACAACCGGCACTACTTCGTGGGGCTGAGCCCGGTGGATGGCAAGTTCAAGGTGCTGACCCAATTCACGACGAATTTGATTTTGGATGCGTCGGGCTATTTTGCGCCTTAAACCAGTTTGAGAGAGGCGGCGCGGTGCCGGTACCTGCAAAGGATGAGCAAGCCAGTCTGGCTTGCTCATCCTTTTTCTTTTTTGCAGGCCAAGGCCCTGCTAACTATAGCGAAGCCACGCGCGGTTGCGTTTCCCGCAGCTATCGCGCACTTCCTTCGCGACAACTGAAATTAGGCGTTTTGATTTGTACATCAGCACGGCTACAATTGCGCGTCCTTTGGAGTGCTGTATTGATTGCCCGCTCGACCAGCAAGCCCCAAGTTGGTTGCAAGTTCAGCATTGGAGACACGATGATTCTGCGAAACGTACGCAAATTGCCCACCTTGATAACCCTCATCTGCCTGCTTTGGCTGGGCGTTGCCCTGACGTTGGCCCAGGGCAATTCCGACCTCGACAACCTCAAACGCTCGACCTGGCGCATCACCAACGTGGCGCACATTGATCTGGCCGTCTCGCCGGCCAATGCCGCCGAACGCGCGCGCGTCTGGCAGATGACCGGCCCCTTCGGCGGCGATGTCAAAGCGCTGGCGATTGATCCGGGCAATGCCGACCGCGTGCTGATTGGCACCAATGACGGGCAATTGTTCCGTTCAATTGATGGCGGCCAGATTTGGCGGCGCTTGCGGCCGGGGATCAAAGCGCCGGGCTTTGCGGTGACCTTTATTCATTTTGATCAGGCGCAGCCGGGCACGATCTTCGTCGGCGTCAAACAGGTGGACGCCAAAGATGATGCGACGGGCGGCGGGCTGTATGTGACGCGCGACAGCGGCGAAAGCTGGCGCGAGATCGCCGCGCTGCGCAATCACTCGGTGCTCGGCTTTGCCCAAGCCGCCAAAGACCCTGACGTGCTGGTGACGGTGGCGCGCGACGGCGTTTATCACAGCGCCGATCACGGCGCGGCGTGGCGGCGCATCACACCTGAAAATGATAAAGAATTGACCGGCTTTCATTCCGCCGCGATTGATCCGCGCGATCCGCAGACGATTTTCGTGGGCACCTGGCATCTGCCGTGGAAGACGACCGATGGCGGCCAGACGTGGAAGCTGACCGGGATGAAAGAGACCGGGATGATTGACGATTCCGACATCTTCGCCATCCGCATTGACGAAGCCAATCCCGACGCGCTGTGGATGTGCGCGTGCAGCGGCATCTATCGTTCGACCGACGGCAGCGCCAATTGGACGAAGGTCAAAGGGATTCCCTACTCCGCGCGGCGCACGCACACCATCTATCAACATCCCACGCTGCCCGAAGTCGTTTTCGCGGGCACCATCGAGGGCCTCTGGCGTTCGGTCAAAGGCGGCGCGCCCGACACCTGGCGGCAAGTCACTTCGCGGCTGGTGATCAACGCGGTGGCCGTGCATCCCGACCGGCCCGAACGTGTTTTCGCCGCGACGGAGCAATACGGCGTCTTGATCAGCAATGACGGCGGCGAAAATTACGAATTGAGCAATGCCGGTTTCGTTAGCCGTTACGTCAACGCGCTCGCTGCCGACCGCACTGAACGCGGGCGCATTTATGCCGGCGTGTTGAACGACGCGGCCAACGGCGGCTTTTTTATCAGCGAAGACGGCGGCTTGACGTGGAAACAATCGGTCGAAGGCATGGGCGTGCGCGATGTCTTTTCGATCTATCAGTCAGAGACGGAGCCCGAGACGATTTATGCGGGCACCAACAGCGGGTTGTTCCGCTCAGCGGATCGCGGGCGCAGTTGGGCGCCAGTCAAACGGATTGAGCCGGTGGCCGAACCGTTGCCAGCCAAAGCACTCGATCCGACAGCGGCTGACACCCAACCCCTGCCGGTACAAACTGCCGCCGCGCCTGCGCGCAAGCAGCCCGCGAAACGGCCCGGGCCCGTCGTCAAAAAAACCAGCACGGTCGCGCAAGGCCGCGGTAAGAAGTCCAACGCGCCCAAGAAACCCGCGCCGCCAGCGCCCGCTGACCCGCAAAATGTGCTGGCCGATCTGCAAACGCAAATCTTTATGCTGTCGCCGCTAAAGTTGCGCCCCAGTTCATCCAATCTGAATGCCGGTCAAAATGAAGGGCCGTCAGCGCCAGCTTCCGCCTTGGCTGAAAACGCTGCGCCGCCCGCTGAACCACCGGCGAACGGTTTCGTCGCGGTGACCTGGGATGGCTTGTTTCGCAGCGCGGATGAAAAGAAAGGCTGGCAGGCTTTGAAGCTGCCTGCGGGCGCCAATAACGATGGGCGGCTGACGTTGCGGGCGCTCGCCACCAGCCCGCACGCGCCCGGTTTGGTTTTGCTCGGCACCGACACGGGCTTGCTGATTTCGCGCGACAACGGCGACAGCTTTGAGACCTTGCCGCTGGGCGAAAAACCTATGCGCATGCGCGTGCTCAGTTTCGATCCGCGCACGGCCGAGACGATTTATGCCGGGACGACCGAAGGCTTCTTCCGCTCGCTGGATGGCGGGCGCACTTGGGAACAGCGCGGCGGCGGCATGCCGATGCTGGTCGAAGTCAGCGCCATCTCGGTCAATCCGCTCAATCCTGATGAACTGTACTTGGGCGAGTTGCTGCGCGGCGGCTTCTATCATTCGCTGGATCGCGGCAAGAACTGGGAGCCGCTCGACATCAGCGCCCTGCCGAGCGTGCAGTTTTTGAATCTGGCGGCCGATCCCTTCAACCCGAATCGGCTTTACGTGGGCTCATATTCCGGCGGGGTTTATGTGATGAGCCGGCAGTAGTCAGTAGTCGGTAGTCGGTAGTCGGTAGTCGGTAGTCAGTAGTCGGTAGTCAGTAGTCAGTTCTAAAGTAAAAGCCCTGAGCGCGAAGTTGGAGAGCTTCGCGCTCAGGGCTTTTTACTGATCTGCTAACTGACTACCGGCTACCGACTACCGACTACTTTCTTCAACGCATCGCGCTTCTGCCGGACGGCCACAGCTTCGGGCGCGCTTGGGGCGGCTTTCAGAAATTCATCCAATTGCCCGAGCGCTTTCTGATATTCCTTGCGGCGCGTGTAAAGGTTGAACAGATACAGGTGGGCTTGCGGCACCTCTTTGCCGGCGATTTGCAGCGCGCGATTCAACTCTTTTTCGGCGTGCTCGTAATCCGCCGGTTCCGCATTCATCAGCGCCAGCCCCAGGTGCAAGTGACCCATGGGAAAACTGTCGTCGAGGTTGTTGCCGGTTTCGAGTTCCTTGATCGCTGCGGGCAGGCGTTTGAGGTTGAACAGCAGGATGCCCAGGTTGATGTGCGGCAGGGCGAATTTTTCGTTCAAGGCGATGGCGCGTTCAAAGAGCGCTTGCGCTTCGGCCGGTTGCTCCAGGCGCAGATGCTGTTCGCCGAGTTTGTTGAGGGCGTTCAGGTAATGGGGAAAGGCTTGCAGCGCTTCCTTCAGCGGGCCGGCGGCTTCCAGCGGTTTGTTTTCGCGGGCGAGTTTGAGGCCCTTGTCATAAAGCTTACGGGCGTTCTTGGGCACCTCTTGGATATCGGCGGCCGAGAGCAGTTTGTCTTTCATTTGCGGCTGGCCGTCGCTTTTTTCGCGCAGGTGTACCTGCACCATGTAGGAGCGCGCGAAGTTGCCAGACACTTCGACTGTCTCTTGGGCCGTCTCAAACATGCGCTGGTCGGGGTACACGGTGACGCGATAGTTGTTGTTGGCGACCGCACGGAATTCGAAATTGCCGACCGAGTCGCTGAAGGTCTCCGCCGCGATGCCGCCGGTACTGATTTCCAACACGACGCGCAACCGTTGTTCCGGCGTCATGCCCGAAGGCAGGAAGACTTTGCCGCGAATGCTGTTCGCACTGGTATTGTTACGGTTGCCGCTGGCGCCGGAGGAAGTGCCGGTGCCTTGTGCGGCAACAACCTGATTCAGCCCGGCCAAAGTCAGCAGACAAAAGGCCACATGAATGAAGCGGTGTTGACAGCCTAAAAGACAGGTCAGCCGGGAAAGCAGCGATTGCATAAGCACCTCATTGCCAAATGCCAAACGCGGACGCCAAGCTTCGGCTCGCGGCAAATAGCCTGGGAACGAGCGTTGAGCAGGAAAGGCTATACGAAGAAAGAGGCAAAGCTAGCGTGGTGCGCCGGGCGGTACGCGGCGCGTGGCTGTGAATCAATAATTTCAATGCGGGGCAAGTCTGGACACAGGTGGCGGCTTAACCAGCCGCCGTCGTGCCACTCATTTCAGCGGCATCATCATCATCGGGCTCATCAACGTCATCATCCGCCCGGGGCGCTCTGGGCGCGCCGTCGTTGATCAACTCTTTCAATTCTTTGCCGGGTTTGAAATACGGCACACTCTTGGCCGGAATGTCCACCGGTTCGCCAGTCTTCGGGTTGCGGCCGCGCCGGGCGTCACGCTGGCGCACGCGAAACGAGCCGAAGCCGCGCAACTCGATTTTCTCGCCGCGATTGAGCGCCTGAATGATGTTTTTGAAGACTTCGTCCACGATCACTTCCGAGTCTTTCTTGGTCAACTCGGCCGCGCGTGCGACTTCTTCCACCAACTCTGCTTTGGTCATTGCTCCTCCGTAGTTCTTTGCTTTGGTGAGCCAGTCGAATGGCTGTGCGTTGCGCACATAACTTCTGGGTGACGACAGCACTGACTAACGCATTTGATACCGGAACCGCACCGAAGTGTCCAAGTCGCTCAACTGCTTCGGCAACTCAGCCGGAAAGATATTTTTGAGTTTCGTGGTACCCAGCAACAAATCCAGCAGCGTAAAACCTTCGCGCTCCTTGGGTGGCGAGACGAGCGACGGTTCGCCTTTGATGCCGACCAGTTTGGCCGTGTATTTCACGGCGTCCTCAAAATTGCCCAGCTCGTCAATCAGGCCGTTGGCCTTGGCCGTTTCGCCGGTAAAGACGCGGCCATCGGCCAGGCGCTTGACCATTTCGACATCGGTCAACTGCTGGCCTTCGGCGCCGCGGCCCTTGCGCCCCTCGGCAATTGCGCCGGTGAATTGCGCAAACATCTCGTTGATCAGGCTCTGAAAGTATTTGCGTTCGCCCTCAGAGATTTCGCGCGTGGCCGAACCGGTGTCCTTGAATTCGCCGGTTTTGAAAACCACCGGTTTGACCTTGGCCCAATCGGCGAGTTCCCGGTAATTCAACCACTCGGCGATCACGCCGATGCTGCCCGTGATCGTGCCCGGATTGGCGAAGATGCGATCCGCCGGGCAGGCGACGTAATAGCCGCCTGACGCGGCCACGCTGCCCATCGAAACGATCACCTTCTTTTTCTTCTCTTCTTTGACGCGTTTGACTTCGCGGTAAATTTCCTGCGAATCGGAAACGCCGCCGCCCGGACTATCAATGCGCAGGATGATGGCTTTGACGCGGTCGTCTTCGCCGTACTGCTTCAAGTGTTGATTGACGGTCTTGGCCATGCTGCCGCCGATCACACCTTCAACCGGAATGACCGCGATGCGGTCGCCGCTGCCGAACCCGCTGCCGCTGCCGCCGCTCGACAGTCCTGACATCAAGGCAAATATCGTGAGGCCGAACATGCCCAGCAAGATGATGCCAATAATCGTGATCAGAATCAGACTGCTACGTTTCATGGCAAAGGGGAATTGATGAAAGAGGACAATGGGAGCTATGAGAGCTATAGGAGCTATGGGAGCACAATTTTGCAGGTGCGTTGTCCCATCACTCCCATAGCTCCCATCATTCCCATGGCTCTCAATAGTTGACTTGGCTTATTCAGCCGCACGATTCAGCCCGGCGACCTCGCCCAGACTGGCCATGCCGGAGCCGCCGGAACTGAAGCCGCCGCCCGTCTCGTAAATCGGTTCGTCCTTGCCGACCGCGCGCGCCGAAAGACCGATCTTCTTCGCTTCGCGATCCATCTTCAGAATCTTGAATTGAAGTTTCTGGCCTTGTTTGACGGCGTCTTCGGGCCGCTCGACGTGTTGTTCAGCAAGTTCCGAAACGTGGCACAGGCCTTCGATACCGTCATCCAACTCGACGAACGCGCCGAAGTTGGCAAAGCGCGTGACCTTGCCCGCCACGACGTCGCCCGGCTTGTGCTCATTGAAGAAGCGTTCCCAGGCATTCGGTTCGAGGTCTTTGATCGAAAGCGACAGGCGGCGATTTTCGACATCAATCGCGGTGATGATCGCTTCGACTTCCTGGTTCTTTTTCAACGCCTCATTCGGATGCTTGATGCGCTTCGTCCAAGAGATGTCCGAGACGTGCACCAGGCCGTCAATGCCGTCTTCGACTTCGACAAAGGCGCCGAAATCGGTCAGGTTGCGCACGCGGCCTTTGACCCGCGTGCCAACCGTGTAACGCGCCATGATCGTGTCCCAGGGATTGGTCTCGATCTGCTTCATGCCCAGGCTGATGCGGCGGTTGTTTTGATCCACCGCCAACACCTGCGCCTCGACGTCATTGCCGACGTTGACCAGCTTGGACGGATGCTTGACGCGCTTCGACCAGCTCATTTCCGAAACGTGGATCAGGCCCTCGATGCCGTCCTCCAATTCGACGAACGCGCCGTAATCGGTGACGGAAACGACTTTGCCCTTGACGCGCGAACCGGAGGGGAAGCGCTCGAAGGTGGTCGCCCAAGGGTCGGGGATCAATTGTTTGAAGCCCAGACTGACGCGTTCTTTGTCGCGGTCGAACTTGAGCACCTTGACCTGAATGTTCTCGCCGACCTTGAGGACTTCGGTCGGATTCTGGATGCGGCCCCACGACATGTCAGTGATGTGCAGCAGACCGTCAATCCCGCCCAGATCAATGAACGCGCCGTATTCGGTGATGTTCTTGACCTGGCCCTCGACGATGATGCCCTCTTCGAGAAACTTGAGCGTCTCGCCTTTTTTGTTGTTGATCTCTTCTTCGAGCAGCACCTTGCGCGAGAGCACGATGTTGCCGCGCTTCTTGTTGACCTTCAACACGCGCACGTCAATGTCTTTGTTGCGGAACGAATCGAGGTTGCGCACGGGCCGGACGTCCACCTGACTGCCGGGCAAGAAGGCCTGTACGCCGCCGATGTCCACGCGCAGGCCGCCTTTGATGCGGTCGAGCACGCGCGCCTTGATGATCTCGCCGGTCTTGTAGGCGTTCTCGATCAAATCCCACGTTTGCATGCGCACGGCGTCGGCGCGCGACAACTCGACATAGCCTTCGCTGTTTTCGAGTTGTTTGACGTAAACGTCAACTTGATCGCCGGGCTTGATGGTGACGATGTCGCCCTCTTTGAACTCGGCCAAATTGACGATGCCTTCAGATTTGAAGCCGACGTCAATGATGACGGCCTGATCGGTGATCTTGATGACCGTGCCTTTGACGACTTCGTTTTCGCCGATCTCGGTATTGTGGTCTTTCTCGTAACCGGCCAGGATCGAGGCGAAATCTTCATCGCCATCGGGCAACTCGCCGTCGGAGAACTCACCGTCGGAGAACTCACTGGCGGCAGCGGGTTGGGAGCCGTTGTTTTCTGCTGCGGCGACAGCCGCGGCTTCAGCCGGAGCGCTCGCGGCGGCTGGTTGGGCGCTTGCGGCTACGGCCGTCGCGGCGGCTTCCGTAGCTTCAGCGGTTTGGTTAGTGGTTTCGGTTGACATGGTTAAGCTGGACTTCCTCCTGAGAGAACTTCAGGAATGACGCCTGTCATTCCCGGATCATTGTGCTGATCGGGCATTTGATTTTGAACTTAAAGAATCGGGATCATAAACCGTCAAGCCATTATTTGCCAACGCTGCGGGCGCTAGGCCGCCAGCGTATTGACTTGCCGGTCTAGTTCGCGCAGCCGTTCAACGACGCGCTGAATCATCCAATCGGGCGTAGACGCGCCGGCGCTGACGCCGACGGTGCGCACGCCGCGCAAATCCGCCGGGTTGATTTCAGCGGGTGTTTCGATGAGCGTCGTGCGCGGGCATTGTTCGCGCGCGGTTTCGACCAGTTTGACGCTATTGGCGCTGTGGCGGCCGCCGATGACATAAAGCAATTCGACTTCGCCCGCCAGCGCGCGAATCGCGCCTTGATTCTCGGTGGTGGCGTCACAAATCGTTTCGCACACCTTCACTTCTTTTGCCTTGGTCTTTAACACTTCGATGATCGCGTTGTATTTCTGCGGGCTGAGCGTCGTTTGCGCAAGCGTGCCGATGCGTGCCAATTGCGGCAAGGCCGCGGCCTCTTCGACGGTTTTCACCGCGTAAGCATCATCGTTGATGTGCCCCAGGATGCCGACGATTTCGGGATGCTTGGCGTCACCGGCGATGACAATCGTGTAGCCCTCACGGTACAACTCCGCCGCGCGGCGCTGCGAGTAATGCACGTAAGGGCAGGTGCCATCCATAATGCGCAACCCGCGCGCTTTCAGTTCGTCAAACGCTTGCGGCGTCACACCGTGCGCGCGAATCACCACGGTGCCGCTGGCCGGAATCGCTTCAACCTCGGTCACGCCGATGCCGTCGCGTTGCAAGCGGTCAATCTCTTGCGCGTTGTGAATCAAGGGCCCCAGCGTCACGACCGGCTGTCCCTCGGCCTTGTCGAGCGCGCGATAGGCCAGGTCCACGGCGCGCTTGACGCCCATGCAAAAACCCAGACTTTCCGCCAACACGATTTCCATATTTCGGTTCTTCCAACGCAAACCTGGCCCCGCCGACGGCGCGCCACAAACGGCCTCACAAGCCAAACTGTTTCGGTGATTCACGGGCAGGCGCGGGAGCTGATGGGAACGAACATCAAGACAACATCCTAAGCGTTGAGATTCAAGACGCGGGGACTCTAAGGGCTGGCTCTGAGGCTTGTCAAGCTGCGGCTTCGGCGTGTCTTCACGATTTGTTTTTTTGCGCGCGCGGCTTCGTTTTCGCCTTCTTCACCGGCGCCTTGCCCCGCTCCACCGGCAACGTCGAAAAGCGTTTGACCTCCGCCTCGCTCAACATTCTGAACTCGCCGGGCCGCAGCTTCTCATTCCGCAAAAACCCAATCGCCACGCGCCGCAGCTTGAGCACCGAATGGCCGATGGAATCGAACATCTTGCGAATCTGCTGATTGCGCCCCTCGAACAACGTCACCTTGTACCAGGCATTCGTGTCGCTCAACTCGATCTGCGCGATCTCGACCGGCGCGGTCTTCGCGTGGCCCAACACAATGCCGCGTTCCAGCTTGCGAATCTGCACTTCGCTCGGCTGCCCCTTCACCTTGACCTCATAAACCTTCGGCACTTTGTTTTTGGCGTGCGCGATCAATTGCGTGAACTCGCCGTCGTTGGTCAACAAAATCAGCCCTTCGGTATTCACATCCAGCCGCCCGACCGGATTCACCTTGTCGCGATATTTGCCGACCAGATCAACCACCAACTGGCGGCCCTGCGGGTCGGACTTGCTGGTCAAATAGCCGACCGGTTTGTTGAGCAGTAAATAAAACTTCTCTTGGTGTTCAAGCTTGCGGTTGATCAGTTTGCCGTTGACCTTGATGTGATCCTGCGTCGGATCGGCCTTGGTGCCGAGTTCCCTGACGGTCTGGCCGTTGACCGTCACTTGCCCGGCCAGCATCAACTCTTCCGCCTTGCGCCGCGAAGCCACGCCCGCCGCCGCAATCAATTTTTGCAGTCTTTCTTGCATCAGTCCTCTTTCTTTCAACCAAAGTCAGACACCGGTACGGTACCGCGCGCGTTAGCAAGCGGTTGCCTGTGCAGTCTGCCGCTTGCTGACGCGCGCGGTACCGTCTCCCGTCAATCCTGAAAATCCCGTCAATCCTGTCCAAAACACTTTAGACGCGCTTCGCTCCCGCGCGCCCATTCTCCACCACAAACGAAGCCCGCGTACTCACCGCCGCGTCCGGCTTCGTCACAAACGGCACGACGCGGAAATCAGTCTGCCATGTTTCCGGCGTCACCACACAGCGCACATAACCGCGCTGCCCGTTGTAAAACTTCAACTGCGGATTTTCGGCGAGCAGCTTTTCCGTCGTCGGCCGCGTATCCGCGCCGTCACCCGCCGACGAAATCGAAGTGCCGGCGAATTCGGCGCCCACCACCGCCGAGTCGGGTTTGTCGAAATCGGCCTTCAAATCCGTCACCCAATTGGAGTGAATATCGCCCGTCAGCACGACCGGATTGCTGGGTTTGCGCGCGGCCAGAAAGCGCATCATCTGTTTCAACTCTTCGTTGTAACCCGCCCAACTGTCCATGTAGAACTTACGCCCCGGCCCTGGGTCCTGATCGAGTTGCGTCATCAGCACCTGTTGCGCGATCACGTTCCAGCGCGCGGGCGAACGGTCCAGGTTGCGCAGCAGCCAACGTTTCTGCGCTGCGCCCATGATCGTCGCCTGCGGATCGAAGACTTCCTTGCACGGCTCTTTCAGCCTGTCGCCGCAAGGTTGTTGCGTGCGGTATTGCCGTGTGTCCAGCACCTGCATTTCGATCAAGCGGCCAAAGCTCAAGTCGCGGTACAACTCCATATACGGCCCTTGCCGCAACAACGATGGCCGCAACGGCATGTGTTCAAAGAAGGCCTGATAAGCCGCCGCGCGCCGCGCCTCAACGCCCGTCTGCTGCATCGGCACATGCAAGCCCGCGTAGTTGTTCACCACCTCGTGATCGTCCCACGTCACTACCCACGGAAATTGCGCGTGCGCCCGTTGCAACAGCGCATCGCTTTTATACAGCGCGTAACGGTTGCGGTAATCGTTCAGCGTCAGAATCTCGCCGCCCGTGTGTTTGCGCACGCGCCCATCCTGCCCGGCGTATTCGTAAATGTAATCGCCCAGAAAGACGACCAGGTCTAGATTCTCTTCGCACATGTGCCGATAGGCCGTGTACAAGCCCGTCTCGTAGTGCTGGCAAGAAGCGAACGCAAATGACAGCCGCTCCACCAGCACATTTGCCGCCGCCGCCGTGCGCGTGCGCCCGACCGGACTGACCTCGTTGCCCGCCGTGAAGCGGTACCAATACCAGCGCGCCGGTTGCAGCCCGAAGACCTCGACGTGCACGGCGTGGCCCAACTCCGCCGCCGCCACTGCCGTGCCGCGCGCCACGATGGTTTTCATCTGCTCATCACTGGCGAGTTCCCATTTGACCTCGACGCTCGCCGGCGTCATTCCGCCGCCATTCAAAGCATCGGGCGCGAGCCGCGTCCAGATGACGACACTGTCGTCCCACGGCTCGCCCGACGCCACGCCTAGCGTGAAGGGGTTGGCCGCAAATTTGGGTTGGTTGCCACTGGCGTTAAGCGCCGTGGGCGCGAGCCAGTGCAGGCCCACAAAGGCCGCGGTGCCTGTTAGAAATGTGCGTCTTTGCATATCTTCCTTCCTGGTTTGCCAACTTGTTTAGAGTATTACTTCTTCTTGCTGGCAGTTGCCTTCGGCGTTGCACAAACGAAATTCGCCGCGTCATCCGTGCTGCCACTTCCCTTGTACTGCGCCACTTGTGGATAAGCACAAAGCGGACGAGTGCGCGTCACCTGCCCGCCCTGCCTTTTTGTCGCGATGACTTGGTCGGGCGCGATCCCTTGTTCCACCCAGCGTTCCAGCGCCAGCGTCAGATCGTGCTGGGGGTCGGACTGCGTGTTCGTCACCATTTGCCCGAAGGCGTCCGGGCCGGGGCCGCTGCTGCAATGCTGCACGCCGGGGGCCATAAACAAGCGCACGAAAGCATTCGCTTGCCGTTGCCCCAGTTTCGCCGCCACGCTCTGAAAGTAGTTGATCGTATTCACCGGCGGCAGCGCCGCATCATTCCAGCCGTGATAGAGAATCAGCTTGCCGCCGCGCGCGTTGAAGGCGTGCAAATTCGGATCGGTCGCATTCAACACCGGCGCCAGCTTTTCATTTGCCAGCTTGCCGTCGCGTTCCAACTCGAAGGTTTTGTAATCCCAGTTCGGATCGTTGTAGACCATATGCTTGAACGCTTGCGTGGAGAAAAAGAATTGCAACGCAGTCGTGGGCGTCGCGCCCGTAATCCACGCCGTCCAGCCACCCGGCCCGGTTTCGCCGCCCGGCGTGAAGCCGGGGATGGTGAGTTGGCCTTTGGCATTGCGCGGCCCGGCATAAATTTTCTTCAGCGCGGCAATTTGTTTTTCGGTCAGACACTCATCGGTTTCCGTGCCCTTACACAACAACACCGCCGAATCGAAGTTGCATTTCACCGGCTCATCCAGCACGCCATCCTTCACGCCGTCGCGCGCGTCACACGCGGCCAGCGCGGCGGCTTCGAGGGCCTTCAATTTTTTCGCTGAAACGTAATTGACGGGATCGGCCAGCGTGTTTTTCATATTCCAGGCAAAGCCCGTCAGAATTTGCGTGAACGCATTGGCCGGCGCGCCCGCGATGATGCCGTCGTAATCCTGCGGATAGCGCTGCGCCTCCATCAACGCCTGCCGCCCGCCGTTCGAGCAACTGGCGAAGTAAGAACGCTGCGGCCCCTCGCCATAAAACACTTTGACGATCTGCTTGGCCTTGTCGGTCATCTCGTGAATCGCGCGATGCCCGTAATCCACAATCTTTTCGGGATGCCTGAGCGCCCAACTCGCATCGCCGCCGCTGTGGCCCGTGTCGGTCGAAGCCGAGGCATAGCCACGCGCCAGTGCGCCCGCCAAACCTGCATACGAGATCGAGCCGGCAAAACCGCCATTGCCGATGCCATGGAATTTGTTGTTCCAATTCGCGGTGGGCAGCCAGACTTCAAATTTGATGTCGGAATCGCTCGTCGGTTTGATGACGCCCGTGATGCGGCAAAAGGCGGGCAGCTCTTTGTAGAGCGCGCCTTGTGCCCGCTGCCGTGAACGCGCCCGCCGCCACGCTCTGCGCCGCCGTGATCGTCGTGTTGGGCAGCTTCAATTCGGCCAGCCCTGCGCAATCGGCGGCAGATAAGGGCCGCGCCAATACGATAAGCGGGAGCACAGCCAAGCCCTGCCAGCAAAGTTTCCGTCGTGATGTTTTGTTGGTATTCATTTTGTTCTCCGAAAATCCTGGGTGCGCACCCAGGCGCGTTCTCATTGTTATGCGGTGCGCCGCAACAACGCCAACGCTTCATTGCGCGCGCGTTCGTCATCCCGAAACACGCCGCGCATGGCCGACGTGATTGTCATCGCCCCATGCTTCTTGATTCCACGCATCACCATGCACAAATGAGAGGCCTCCATCACCACCAGCACGCCTTTCGGTTGCAACGGCCCGCGATAGAGCAACTCAGCGATTTGCGTCGTCAACCGCTCTTGCACCTGAGGCCGCCGCGCGAAGATTTCGGCGATGCGCGCCAGCTTCGACAAACCGACAATACGCCCGTCCTGTGGGATATAGCCGATGTGCACCACGCCCGTGAACGGCACCAGATGATGTTCGCACAGCGAGGCGAAGGCGATGTCTTTGACCATCACCAAATCCTCATCCGCCCCATCAGGCGCGCCGGATGGGATGACTTTCAATTCGGCTTCGGGTTGTTCGTGCAAACCGCCGCAGATTTCGGCGTACATTTCGGCCACGCGCGCGGGCGTTTCGCGCAGCCCGTCGCGTTGCGGGTCTTCGCCAATGCCTGCCAAAATCAGACGCACTCCGGCGGCGATCTTTTCCAAATCCATTTTCTGCTCGCTGTTCATAGTGTTTTTACGAAGGCGGGCATTATCGTTGGCGTGTACCGCAGCCGCAAGCTTGCTCCTGCCGGAAAGCATCCGCTACACTCGCGCGCGACAACGCATTCACGCCCCGCACTCACACGCATCAATCAACATATGAATTCCCTGCTGCCAAAAACTCTGTTCGGCGCGCTGCTCGTCACGCTGTCATTCGCCGCTTGCCAAAACCCCGAACAAGACAAGGCCGCCCACCTCGCGCGCGGCCAGCAATACTTGCAAGACCAGCTTTACGCCGAAGCGCGCATCGAATTCCGCAACGCCTTGCAACGCGACCGCAACCTGGCCGCCGCGCATCACGGCCTGGGCGAAGCCAGTCTCGCACTCGGCAACATGCAAGAGGCCGCCGAACAGTTCCAACTCGCCGCCAAACTCGATGCCAATAACCTGGACGCGCGCTTGCGGCTGGGGCAGATGTTTTTGCAATACACGCGGCTGGGCCGTCAGCAGGAAGAAGCCGTCAAAGAAGCCGAACGACTGGTCAACGAAATCCAAGCCAAAGACGCGAACAACGCCGAAGCCTTTATCCTGCTGGCCCAAGTGCGCACGTTGCAGAAACGCTACGACGACGCCAAGGCCGAACTCGACCGCGCGATCAAACTCAATCCGAAGCGCGTAGAGCCTTATCTTGCGCTCGCCCGCTATTACGACCAACGCGCCAATGACGCGGGCACTGCCGCCACGTTCAAAGCCCAAGCCGATGCCGCGTTCAAAGAAGCCATCGCCAAAAACCCGCAATCCGCCCCGGCCCGATTGGCTTACGGCGATTTCCTGTTCGCCAACCGCCGCACTGCCGAAGCTGAGCAGCAATTGCTTGCGGCCTTCCAGCACGATGCCAAAGACCGGCTGGTGTTGATTGCGTTGCGCCGCTTTTATGAAAATCAGGAGCGTTATGACGAAGCGGAAAAATATCTGGCGCGGCAAATCGAATTCGAGCCCGATAAGACCGGCGGGCGCGCCCAGGTCATTGATTTGCACGCGCGCGCAGGCCGCACCGAACAGGCCATCGGCGAATATCAGCAATTGCTCAAAGACCACCCAGACTTTCAGCGCGGCTACGCGCGGCTGGCCGAATTGCTGCTCGCGCAAGGCCGCGCGAATGAGGCGAAGCAACAACTCGACGCCGCCTTTCAACGCAACAAACAGGACACCGACGCGTTGCTCGTGCGCGGCCGCATCCGCACGCTCGAAGGCGATTCCCGCGAGGCGATCATTGACCTCGAACAGGCGCTGCGCTTGGAACCGGCGTTGCCCGCCGCGCTCTACTACACGTCGGACGCCTACCTGCAAAACAACGACCCGGTGCGCGCGCGTGCGCTGGTCAACAGCTTGCTCGGTTATTACCCGCGCCATCCGATGGGCCTGTTGATGCTCATCCGCATTCACCTGCACCAAAACAAAGCCGGTGACGCGCTCGACACCGCCAATCTGTTGCTCAACGTGCTGGCCGCGCTCAAAACCAGCGACACCGATTTTCAGGCCACGCGTCTGCCCGCCGAGGCGTTGAAAGATTTGGAGAGCAAGGGCTATACCTCGCGCGCCGTCGCGCGGCTGCAACTCGGCGCTTACACGAACGCGGCCAGCGACCTGCAACGCGCCGCCGAGATTGACCCGCGCGCCGCCGAACCGCACATCAATCTGGCGACGATTCATCTGCTCAAACGCGACCTGCCCAAAGCGCAAGCCGCCGCCGAAAAGGCCGTCGAACTCGCGCCCAACAGTCCTGCCGCCAGCGCCGTGCTGGTGGACGTGGCGCTCGCGCAAAAGAGTTATCAAGCGGCGCTCGCCAGGCTCGACACGTTGCTGGCCGCGCAATCCGCGCAAGCAGGCCGCGCCCAATTGCTCTTTCAAAAATCGCGGCTCTACGATGCGGCGGGCGACACCGCGAACACCGAAACAGCTTTGCGACAGGCGCTCGACGCTGACCCTGATTTCATGACGGCCTATTTCGCGCTCAGCGATTTTTATAAACGCAAGAACCTGTTCGAGCGCGCCATCAGCGAACTCGACGCCGTCACCAAAAACAAGCGACAATCCCAACAAACTGCCCAGGCGCACCTGCTGATCGGCCTGCTCGAAGAAGAACGCGGGCGCTATTCCGAAGCGCTCAACCATTACGAACACGCGCTCAGCTTCGACAGCCGTTCGCTGGGCGCGGCCATCGCCTATAACAACCTCGCCTGGCTCTACGCCGACAAAAACCTGGGCAACCTCGACAAAGCCACTGACAACGCCCAACGCGCCATCAGCATCGCGCCCGAAGCCAGCTTCTTCGACACGCTCGGCTACGCCTATTACAAAAAAGGCCAGCACAGCATCGCCATCGAACAGTTCAACAAAGCCATCGAACGGCGGCCCGCCAACGCAGGCTATTACCTGCATCTGGCGCGGGCCTTGCGCGAAAACAACGAAGCGGCGCGGGCACGGCAGGCGTATGAAAAGGCGTTGCAGCTTGGCGGTGGGAATTTTGCGGAAGCGCATCAGGCGCGGCAGGAGATGGCGGCGTTGCCGAGAGCTTAGCGTTGATCGCTATCATTACCTAGGCGCGACAGTGACTTGTAGAAGCGATTGATCAAAGGCAGCAACCAAACAAGAAAACGCCAAAAACCAACACCAAAAATA
>JANOWX010000645.1:0-11929 GCA_031418175.1 Acidobacteriota bacterium
CGCATTGGTGGCCGTCGTGTCTACGCCGGCCGGCGCCCACATCGCGGCCGCCACGGTTTGCGCGCCCAGGTTGGCCGCGTGGCCCGAAGCGAACTTGATGAATTCGTCGCCGATCAGACAGTTGAAAGCGATGGGCAGGCCCGTCGTGCAATCCACCGCCACGGCCATCATGTAACCCGAATTGCCCGGATCGAAATCCGAAGCCAGGAAGGTCGCCGTCTGATTGGGCGTCAGGCACAAGAATGCATCGAGCACCGCACAACTGCCGCCATCCACGACAAACAGATGCACGCAGACCTGGTCGGCTTCCGACGTGTTGGTAATGCTGATGCGCGTGTTTTGCACATTCGGATTGGAAGCGTCGGAGGCATAGATCGGATAGAACAGCACCGAACCCGGTTTCTGATCGCTAAACTCGGCCAGCGCCGGATAGCCCACGCCCGGCACTGTGCCCGGCATCGTGATCGTTGTATTCCAACTCGCTGTGTTGTTCGCCAGATTGGGATCGGGCAGGCAGTTCATCGTCGTGATCGTGGCTGTGTTGGTGACCGTGATCAGCGGATGTTTGTCGGGCACCTTCGCCACAATCGTGATCGTGCCGCTGGTCGGGAAATTCGTCCCCACCTGATTGGCCGCGCCCAGCACGCCCAGATTCGCCTTCACGGTCGTCACACCCGCGACGGTCGTGATGGTGAACGTCGTCCCGGGCACCGTCGAAGTCGGCTGCCCCACCACTGTGAAGCCTTTCGGCAAAGTATCAACCACCATCGTGCCCGCCGAGTTTGAAGGCCCGGCGTTGGCGAACGTCAAGATATAAGTCACGGTGGAGGTCGTCGTTTGCGTGCTGAAATTCGCCTGGGCCGGGCCGGTCTTGTTGATGGACAGGTCGGATTGCGCCTGCACCGTCGTCGTCGCGGTCGCGGTGTTGTTGGCCAGGTTCGGATCAACGTCCCAGACGATGGCCGGGTTGGGATTCGGGTTGGGGATGCGCGGCGTGTAGCTGACCGTCGCCGTGTTGGTCAACACGGTGGTACACGTGACTTCCGAGCCGACGTTGAGGACGATGGTCAACGTGCGCGACGTGCCCGGACTGGTCAGCCCCGGCCACGTCACTTTGATCGTGCCGTTCTGACCGATGGCCGGGCTGGAGGGCGCAACCACGCCGCCCGCGCTCACGGTCAGCGAAACCAACACGGTGTTCGGTGGCAGCGGATCGGTAATCATCACATCCAGCGCGCAGCTTGGCCCGTTGTTGGTCGCCACGATGTTGAAGGTCAGTGAATTGCCCGCGATGACCGTTGCCGCTGCCGTCTTGGTGATGGCAAGGTCGGGCCGCGCGACCACCGTGACCGGGTCAATCACCGTGGCGTTCGCCGGCGTCGGATCGAACGACATCGAAGTCGCCGTCACCGTGTTGTTGTAAATCCCCGGCGCAAGGCACGGATCAATCCTAATCAACAGTTTGATCACCGCCGTCGCGTTGGGCAGCAAGGTGCCGCCGCTGCACGTAATCACCCCGCCCGAACCAACCGTGTTGGGCGCGCAAGTCATGCCTGCCGCTTGCGTGACATCCGGCGCGGCAGCCAGCGTTTGCCCGGCGGGCAACGTGTCAACGACCTGGACCATTTGCGCCGTGCTCTGGCCGTTGTTCTTGACCGTGATCGTATAGGTGAAGGTGTTCCCGGCCGTGTTGGTATTGGCCACCGTGTCGTCCACCGTGTGCGACTTGGTCGTGACCAAATCAGAGGTCGGCGAAACCGGCGTCGTCAGTTGCGTGGTCGCACTGACCGGTTGATTGAAGTTGTTGGTCGTCGCGCTGACCGTCGCGTTATTCACCAGACTGACTTTCGTCGAAGCGTCAATGAAGACGGTCAGATCAATCAGCACGACGTTTTGCGCGCCCGCCGGATCGCCCGGCGTCAACGTCGGATTGGAAGACAGCAACGGCGCCTGGCAATTGACGATGCCGCCGTTGCCGTTCGGATCAGCCACGCCCTGCGGCGCCTGGCAAACCAGCGAAGTCCCCAAACCGCCCGACCGGTTGGCCGTGACGTATCTGGCATTGGCCGGGATCGTATCGCTGACCAGCAGGTTGATCACATCGCTCGGGCCGTTGTTGACGACCCTGATGCGATAGGTGAGTTGCGTGCCCGGAATGACCGCGCCCGCCGGAGCCGCCGGATTCACCGCTGGTGTCGAACTGAAGACCGTCTTTGAAATGGAGAGTTGCGAACGCGCAATCACCACCGTGCTGGTCGCCAGCGAAGTGTTGTTGCCCGCGTTCGGATCGGGCGTCACCGCCGACGAAATCTGCGCCGGGTTCGGCACGATCACGCCGCCGCTGACCGAAGCGTTGACTTTCACCTGATAGGTGATCGTCTCTTCGACACCGCAAACAAATTCGCCTTGCACCGTCGGCGGCGGGCCGGGCGAAGCGTTCGGAATACACGTGATGCTGCCATTCGTGCCGCCCGCCGGGTTGTAGACGCAGGCATTGCCCGCAAACACCCCCGTGCCGGTGAGCGAACCGACCTCAAACGTCGTGTTGCCGGGCAAGATGTCCGTCACCGTCACGCTGAACGCGTTGCTCGGCCCGTTATTGATGACGCGCAAACGGTAGGTGATGTTTTCGCCCGCGACGACCCCGGCGGGCGGCAGCGGCACGAGCACATCCTTGACGATTTGCAGGTCGGCGCTGGTGTGCACCACCGTGCTGGCCGCGCCCGTGTTGTTGCCGGGGACGGGATCAACTTCGGGGCCGGTCAACGCGACGGTCGCCGAGTTGTTGAGATTCGAGTTGTCGGGCAGATTCTTGGCCGCCATCACCTTCAGCACGATGGTCACGACGCTGCCTTTCGGGAAATCGCCCGCCGTGCCCGCCGCGTTCTTGCACGTGACCGTTTGCGCGTTTGCCACACAAGTGAAATTGCCCGGCCCGCTGGCAAAGAAGGAAACAAAGCTGGTGCCTAGCGGCAACGTATCCGTCACGACAATGGTGCCGGGAGCCGCGCCGCCCGACACATCGCTCGGCCCGTCGTTCCTGACGGTCAGCGTGTAATCCATGTTCTGTCCGGCGATGACCGTGGCCGGCGCGGACTTGACCAAACTCATATCGGCTTCGCGCCGCACCGTGGTGGATGAGGTCGCCGAACGCGGGCTGCCCGGATCCGTCGGTGAAGTCACCGTCGCGGTATTGATGATAAAGGGCGGACTGACGGGCGCGCTCGAAGCTACCTTGACCACAATCGTGGCCGTCGCCGTTTGCCCCGCAGGCAGCACGCCGTTGGGCAGCGCATTGCACGTGACGATACCCGGATTCGCGCCGTTGTGCGAACACGCGCCCGCATTCGCAAACACGCCCGTGCCCGTCACTGAAACGAAGGTGGTGTTGGTGGGCAGCGGGTCAGTCAGCACGACGTTTTGCGCGTCACTCGGCCCGTTGTTGGTGATGGTGACGGTGAAGGTCAGATTCGTGCCCGCCACGACCGGGTCGGGTGAATCCGACTTCGTAATCGAAAGCGTCGTGCTGGTGTTGACCGTCGTCGTCGTGGTCGCCGTATTCGGACTCGGCCCCGGATCGTTCGTGGTGGAAGCGACCGTCGCCGTGTAGGTAATCGTCGAGCCGTTGACCGCGCCCGACGCGACCTTGCCGACAATCGTGATCGTCGTCGAAGCGCCCACCGCCAACGTCGCCTTCGTGCAAGTGATCAACCCCACGCTGCCGACCGGCGGAGCCGTGCAGGCAAAGCCCGCATCCGTGCTGACCACCGAGACGAAACTCAAGGGTGCGGGCAATTGATCGGTCACGACGACGTTTTGCGCATCGCTGGGCCCGTTGTTGCTGACGACAATCGTATACGTCAGGTTGTTGCCCGCGATCACCGGGTCGGGCGAATCGGTCTTGGTGATCGCCAAATCCGCCGAGGTGTTGACCAGCGTGCTGGTGGCATTCTGTGAGTTGTTGGAAGGATTCGGATCAGGCGTCGCGGGCGTCGCGCCCGAAGCCACCGAAGTAATCAACGCCGCATTTGCGATCAACGTGCCTTGCGCCACGTTGGCCGGCACGCGCACCGAATAAGACAGCGTGCCCATCGCCCCGACCGGCAACACGCCCGCCCCATTCGCGCCAAAGGCATTGGCATTCGGGGTGCAGAGGAATTGCGCGCCCGGCGTCGGGGTGAAGCCATTGCAACTCAGGCCCGGCGCCACAATCGCGCCCACCGCCACCAGATTGCCCGCGACGGTGTCGGTGATTTGCACACCCACGGCATCGCTCGGCCCATT
Organism: Acidobacteriota bacterium; assembly: GCA_031418175.1. GTDB lineage: Bacteria > Acidobacteriota > Blastocatellia > RBC074 > RBC074 > JACPYM01. The sequence continues at coordinate 4,285 of JANOWX010000645.1, forward strand.
GTTTTTGTAAGTCAGCGTGTAGGCAATCTGCCCGCTGCCCGGCGCGGGGCCGCCCGCAATCACCGCTGCCGGTGATGAAGTTTTCGTCAATTGCAAATCGGCGTGCGGCCCGACCGCCGTTTGAATGGTGGCTGAATTGTTGGTCAGGTTCGGGTCTAGGTTCGCCGGAATCGCCGCGACCGTCGCGGTATTCGTGATAAAGCCAATCGGCGTGCCCGGTACAACTTGAACAACATACGTCAGCACCGCCTGTTCGCCCGGCTGCATCGCCGCTGTGTTGGTGCAAAGACCGCCGTGCAGCGCGGCCAGCGTGCAAGTGGCAAATGGCCCCGTGCCCGTCAGCGAAACGTCGGTCGTATTCGTTGGCGTCGCGTCAACCACACTGACGCCGCCGATGGAAGCCGTGCTCGGCCCGTTGTTCTTGACCGTGATCGTGTAGGTGATCTGATTGCCCGCCAAAACGGCGTGCGGCGTGTCCGTCTTCGTTACCGTGATGTCGGTCTGTTTTTGGACCGTCGTCGTTTGCGTCGCCGTTTGCTGACCGGGGTTTGAATCGCTGTCCGTCCACCTCACCGTCGCCGTGTTGCTGAGCGCGCCGATGCCCGGCAGCGTGTTCGGATTGACGGCGACCACCACCGTCAACGATTCCGAAGCGCCCGCCGCCAAGACCGCTGGCACACACGAAACCACACCCGCGTTGTGCGAACAGTTCGAGAAAATGCCCGTGCCGGTGAGCGAAACAAACGTCGTATTCGCCGGAATCGGATCGGTCAACGTGACGGCCTGGGCATTGCTGGGCCCGGCGTTGCTGACGGTGATCGTGTACGTCAGGTTGTTGCCCGCAATGACCGGGTCGGGGTTGTCAATCTTGGTGATGCTGACGACGGCATCGGTCACGATGGTCGTGTTGACGCTCGACGAATTGTTGCCCGGCGCCGGGTCGGTTGTGGGCGATTGAATGGTCGCAGTGTTGGTACGCACAGCGGCCACAGAACTGGCGGGCGCGTGGGCTGTGATGACGAAGGTTGCTGTTTCACCGACAGCCATCGTGCCTTTGCTGCACGTGACGGTGCCGTTCTGATTCGCGCCCGGCCCCGTGCAGGTGAAGCCCGTGCCAACGGTTTGCACGACGGAAAGGAAGGTGATGCCCAGCGGCAGCGGATCATTCACCACGACATTTTGCGCGTCGCTCGGCCCGACGTTGTTGACCACCAAGGTGTAGGTGAAATTCGCGCCGCCCGCCGTGACCAGCGGTGCGCTGGTGGTCTTCGTGACGTTCAAATCCGCGATGGCATTGACCAGCGTGCTGGTGGCGTTTTGGGAGTTGTTCGAGGGATTCGGATCAGGCGTCGCGGGCGTCGCGCCTGCCGCCACCGAAGTGATCGTCGCCGCGTTGGCGACCAGCGTGCCTTGCAACACGTTGGCGGGCACGCGCACGGTATATGACATCGTGCCCATTGCGCCGACGGGCAACACGCCCGCCGCGTGCACGCCGAAACCATTGACGATGGGCGTGCACAAAAATTGCGCGCCCGGCGTTACCACCAAGCCGTTACAACTCAGCCCCGGCGCAGTAATCGTGCCGACCGCAACCAGATTGGCCGCGACGGTGTCGGTGATCTGCACGCCGACGGCATCACTCGGCCCGTTGTTCTTGTAGGTGATCGTGTAGGTGATCTGCCCGCTGCCCGGCGCGGGGCCGCCCGCGACGACTGAAGGCGGCGATGAAGTCTTGGTCAGTTGCAAATCGGCATTCGGCCCGACCGCTGTCTGAATCGTGACCGAATTGTTGGTCAGGTTCGCATCAAGGTTCGCCGGAATCGCCGCCACCGTCGCCGTGTTGCTGATGAAGCCGATGGGCGTGCCCGGAATGACCGCGACGATATAGGTCAGGACAGCTTGTTCGCCCGGCTGCATGGCTACGGTGTTGGTGCAGCCCAGGCCGTGCAGCGCGGCGAGCGTGCAGGTGGCGAACGCCCCCGTGCCAACCAACGAAACGTCGGTCGTGTTGGCCGGTATCGCGTCCACGAGGTTCACGCCGCCGATTGAGGCGGTGCTCGGCCCGTTGTTCTTGACTGTGATCGTGTAGGTGATCTGATTGCCCGCCAACACCGCGTGTGGCGAATCCGTCTTCGTGACGGAGATGTCAGTCTGTTTGTTGACCGTCGTCGGCTGCGTGGCGCTGGCCGTGCCCGGATTGGAATCGCTATCCGTCCACATCACCGTCGCCGTGTTGCTGAGCGCGCCGATGCCCGGCAGCGTGTTCGGATTGACGTTGACCACAATGGTCAGCGACTCCGACACGCCCGCTGGCAAGACCGCTGGCAAACACGAAACCAGGCCGGCGTTGTGCGAACAATTCGAGAAAATGCCTGTCCCCGCCAACGAAACAAAAGTCGTGTTGGCCGGGATCGGATCGGTCAGCGTGACCGCCTGGGCATTGCTCGGCCCGGCGTTGCTGACGGTGATCGTGTAGGTCAGGTTGTTGCCCGCGACGACCGGGTCGGGGTTGTCAATCTTGGTGATGCTGACGACGGCATTCGTGACGATGGTCGTGTTGACGTTCGATGAATTATTGCCCGGCATCGGGTCGGTCGTGCTCGATTGAATGGTCGCGGTGTTGGTGCGCACTGCGGCGACAGAGTTGGCGGGCGCAAACGCGGTGATGACGAAGGTCGCCGTTTCGCCTGGGATCATCGTGCCTTTGCTGCAAGTGACGGTGCCGTTCTGATTGACGCCGGGGCCGGTGCAGGTGAAACCTGTGCCGACGGTTTGCGCGACTGAGACGAAGTTGATGCCCAACGGCAATGGATCATTGATGACGACGTTTTGCGCATCGCTCGGCCCGGCGTTGTTGACGACCAGCGTATAGGTAAAAGTCGCGCCGCCCGCCGTGACGATGGGCGCGCTCAATGTCTTGGTGATGCCCAGGTTCGCCGAAGTGTTGACCAGTGTGCTGGTCGGCCCTTGCAGGTTATTGGCCGTGTTCGGATCGGGCGTCGCATTCACCCCGGTCGAAGCGATGTTGGCCGTATTCGTAATCAGCGTGCCCGGCGCGACATTCGCGCCCACCAAGACAGTGTAAGTAATCGTCGCCGTCTGGCCGACGTTGAGCACACCGCCCACCGCTGTCGGCCCGCAAGTAATCGTGCCGCCCACTGAAACGGCGCAAGCGCCAGCGGGCGCGCCCGTGCCCGGCGTCCAGGTCGGGCCAGCCGTGATTGTGGTATTGGCCGGCACGTTGTCGGTGACGACGACGCCGTTGGCGTTGCTGGGGCCGCTGTTCGCAATGTTGATGGTGTAAGTGATCGTGCCCACACCGGCGATGACCGGGCCCGCGCTGGCGGTCTTGGTCAATTGCAGATCGGCATTCGGCCCGACGCCGGTGTTGGTCGTGGCCGAATTGTTGGTCGTGTTCGGATCGCTGACTTGCGCACCGACGGTCGAGACGTTGGCGGTGTTGTTGATAAAGCCGTTCGGCGTACCCGCATTGACAGTAACAACGAACGTGATGGTCGCGGATTCGCCCGCATTCATCACGGCGGTATTCAGGCAGCCCGCGCCGTTCAGCGCGGCGGCGGTGCAGGTGGCGAAGGCGCCGGTGCCCGTGACGCTGACGGCGGTCGTGTTGACCGGCACGGCGTCGGTGACGCGCACTTCGCCGACGCTGGCGATGCTGGGGCCGTTGTTTTTGACGGCCAGCGTGTAGGTGATTTGATTGCCCGCAAAGACTGCGTCGGGCGAATCTGTCTTTTTGATTTGCAGGTCGGTGCTGTGGACGACAGTGTGCGTGACTGGCGTATTGATGTCGGAAAATTGATCTTCAGGCCCATTGAAATTATTCGGGTCAGGGTTCCCGTTGGCAGCAATGTAATGAGCAGGATTGCTGGTAATGGTCGTGCCAACCGCCAGTGTCGGATTGACCAGCACCGTGTATTGAACTTGGAAATTCTGACTCGTGGGTGCAGGGCCAGCTTCGAATGTCCGGAATGCATCATTTGGCTGACAAGTGATCGCGCCCGTGCTGCCAGCCACGGGCGTCGCGCAAATCCAATTCGGGCCTATCAAGGGCTGCTGACTGATAGCTAAAGAGACAAAGGTCGTGTTGGCCGGCGTCGCATCGGTGAGCAGGACGCCCCCATCAACAAGCAAATCATCATTGATGACCGTGATGGTGTAGGTAATCGTGCCGCCCGCCGCCACCGTGCTGCCGCCCGCTGGCGCAGCCGTTTTGGTAAAGGTCGAGAGCATGCTCGCGGCATTCACACCTGCGGCTGTCGTAGCACTTGCTGCGGGCGTAGCAAGGCTCGACTTTGCGCGTGGGCTGATCCCAAAAACGTTGGTCAGAGAGGCTGGCGCATACGCGAGCAGTTGCGCGGCGAATTGGCCCGCTTTTATGCGCGTGGCTGCTGTTTGATCGCCGAGCCGGGCGACGACTCCCCGGGTTAAAGGCGTCACGCCCGCGACAATCGCGGCCAACATAAGCAGGACAAAAGCCGGTAATAACGCACGGCGGATGATTGATGTGTGTGTGTTTGTGAGCTTCACAGTTGACCTCTTTTGAGTGTCTCTTGGCATAGGCGCCACGCTGGGCGCCGGGCTAAAAAATTCGCACTACGTTTTCGCAGGCAAATAGACTAGCTACTCTGCCAGAGCACTATCTCAGGGTTTTCCAGGCAATTAATCTACGTCAGGTAATGAGCAAGGATTTTGGGCCCGCCCTCCGTTCAAACAGCACCCTCATTACCTTTTTCAACGAAATGTTTAGGGGTACTTCACGACGCTGCGGAAGCCTTTGCGGTAATAGTAATAAGCCTCGCGGTACTTGCCTTGCGCGGTAAAGGTCGCGCCCAGCGCTAAATCTGACGAGGGGTTGTAGATGACTACCCCAGCCCCGGCGGCGGAGAGTTGCGCGTTGTAAGTGTCTATCAGAATTTGCCGGGCCAATTCCAGATAGCCGCCCTTGCTGGCCGGAAGTTGAAAGAGTCCCACGCCGGCAATGGAGACTGGGTCAGCGGCCAGATTGCGCTCAATGGCCGTTCTGACAGCCAGCGTTTGGAAGGTTGCCGTTTGGCTGCTGAGCGCCGCCTTGTTGTTATTGTCGTTGGTGACAATGTGGTTTTCGGCGTTCGTCAATTGGGTGCTCAGCATCGCCTTGTTGGTGTTGTCGTTGGCTATACTGAAATTCAACTCATCTTTGACGTACTCTGCCCGCAAGTATCCGCCCTTGATTTCCCCGGCAGTGGTGTCTTCATCACAAAACTGGATGGGGTAATCAATAATAAGCGCCGCCACATAGATCACCGTGACGGCGATACAGGCCAAAGAAGTGTTCCCCCCGGCCACAAACGCCGAAACAATTTGCAGGCAAATATCATGCGCCAGGTCTCTAGCGAGCGTCGCAGCCAAGGCCAACAACCCTGACGTAAACGCCACCTCAGGCGGTTGTGGATTGAGCGGGCAGAGATTCAAAGAATACTGCGCGCCAGGAAAGGGGTCGGTCGGAATGGTGTAGCTGGTCAAGCGCGCCGTACCATCGGCCAGCGCTTTGGCGATGGCATCTTTATGCTGGGTGGTAGCGTCCTTCAGCAACCCCAGTTCGGGGAAAGCCGTCACGTTACCCGCATAGTCGCTATATTTCATGCTGGCCACATGCCGCATCCCGGCCTCGAGCATTTCGTCCGCGCCCTGCAGGCGCAGCATTTTGGCCGTTTCTTTTTGCGCCGCCAGGATCGCGAGCAAATCGCTGCGGTATTGTTCAAAATTGGCTTCCGTGGCCGGAACCAGCAGGGGACGCTCAATCGTCACCGTGCGGCCCGCAATCTCACGCGTTATTTTTTCGCGCGCAGGCCCGGTCTGGCGCTCTTGCGCCAAACAAACGGCGGGCAATAACAGGCTCAGCAAGATGGTGAGTGTAAGTCTGACAATGCTGCGGTTCATCATGATTGTTTCGCTTTTGGCGGCTCAGTACACCAGCAGAACTGGTGACGGCGGCCCTCCTTTCTTTGCTTCATCCGTTGATCGGTTACAACCAGCCTACGGCCTCTGTGAGCAACGCGGCCAGCCTGACTGTGTGGGTTCCATGCCATTCTCTTTGCTTACGGATATTTGACGACGCTGCGATAAGCCCTGCGATAGTAGTAATAAGCTTCGCGATATTTTCCTTGCGCGGTAAAAGTCGCGCCCAAGGATAATTCCGGCGAAGGGTTGTAAACCGTCACGCCCGCCCCTGCGGCGGTGAGGTGCGCGGTATAAACGTCAATCAGGATTTGCCGCGCCAACTCTAAATACCCACCCTTGCTGGCCGGCGTCTCGAATAGCCCAACAGCCGCAATCGTCGTCGGGTCTTCGGCTAAATTGGCCTCAATGGACATGCGCAAACTGAGTGTCTGGAAAGAAGCAATTTGGCCGCTGAGCGCCGCTTTGTTGTTATCGTCGTTGGTGACGATGTGATTTTCGGCGTTCGTCAACTGCGTGCTGAGCATGGCCTTGTTGGTGTTATCGTTGGCGATACTAAAACCCAGCAAGTTGTGGATGTATTCCAACCGGGTAAAGGTGCCGGTGGCCTGTGCCCCATACGTATCCTCGTGGCATTTCTCGATGGGATAATTAATGACTGCCGCGATTGAATAAATGATGTCCACGATAGTACAGACCAAGGTTGTGTTGCCGCCTACACCCAACACGAAGAAGGCCTGATTACAGATATCCTGTGCCACGTCCCGCACGAGCAAGGCAGCCAACAACACCAGCCCGGAAGTGAAGGCCACCTCAGGCGGTTGGGGATTGAGCGGGCAATAAGAGGCGTATTCGGCGTTTGGAAACGGATCACTCGGCGAGAATTGCGCAACCCGCGCCCCGGCGGCGGCAAAGGCATCGGCCATGACGGTCTGTTGGCCTACCACGGCGGCCCTGAGCGCAGTCATGTCAACGAAGCCCTTTTGTTCCGGCTTGATATCGCTGAATTTCAATGCCGTCATCTCCTGAATGGCGGTATTCAACCGTGCATCAACCGGCATGTTCATGAGTATCAAGGTCGCCTTTTGCGCATTCATGATGGCCAAGGCATCGTTGCGATACTTATTGAAATTAGCTTCGGTCGGATCAAGCATCATCGGGGTTTCGGCAGTGACCGTGCGCCCTTGCACCACACGTGTAACAACGCGCGGTTTCGCGACAGCCTGCTGTTTCGCTTGCGCCAGCAACGGCGCGGTCAGCAGAAAGGTCAGTACTGTGGCAACAGTAAACCTGACAATGTTTTGATTGTTCATGATGTGTACTCTCGACACGCCGCTCCGCCAAATGCAACCGGCAGCGACTGCCCGTTTGGTGTTTTCTTGGTTTATTGAGTCTGTCGGTCCAGCGCGTAAGCAGAATGTTGTGAAGACGCTGGAATGACCCAGTGAGAGTCTAAGTCGAACTGCACTATAGGTGCAGCGTGCTCATTATGGCAAGCCCATTTTGAACTATCAGTGCCACTTTCGTTTTTTTTCGGCGAACTAATATACCGGGAGCGGTACAGCGATAGCCAGTAGAGTAGGGGAGGGTTTCCGCCTCCCCCCTCGTCAAACCGGACGTGCAGATTTCCCGCATCCGGCTTTCCCGGCGGCCTTCGCCGGAGACTCTGCAGGTCACAGGTACTTCA
>JANOWX010000646.1:0-7947 GCA_031418175.1 Acidobacteriota bacterium
CCGCCGCTTTGGTATTCCCGTTATTGGCGCACGCGACTACCAAAGCGGCGGCCCGGGCCGCGCGCACTCCACAGGCTTCGCCAATTCAAAGCGCTATGCCAAAGGCAGCGCCACCGCGAACGTCGTGCCCGTGCTATCCGAACGCTGCAATTCCAGTTTGCCCGCGTGCGCCTCGGCAATCCAGCGCGCGATCGAAAGGCCCAGCCCAGCGCCGCTGCCCGCGCCGTTGTCCGCCCGCGCGCGCGCTTTGTCCGCGCGGAAAAAACGTTCGAAGATGCGCGGCTGCGCTTCGGGCGCGATGCCCGCGCCGCTGTCGCTGACGGCGATTTCGCAGCCATCAGTGCGCCGGTTCAGGCTGACGCGCACGTTACCGTCCGCCGGAGTGAACTTGATCGCGTTGTCCAACAGGTTGAGCAACAACTGGCGCAACAGGTCTTCGTCGCCGCGAAAGCGCGTCTCGCCCGGCTCGGCCCATTCGACGCGAATGTTCTTGCGCGCGGCCAGCAAGCGTGCGGCCTGCACGGTCTCGCCTACCAATTCGTCCAGGTAAAAATCGGTCGGATGCAACGGACGGCGGCCCGCGTCGGCGCGCGCCAGCGTGAACATATCCGCGACGATGCGCGCCAGCCGCGCGGTGTGCCCGTCAATTAAACGCAGGGCCTCGCGGTATTCCTCTTCGTGGCGTTGCGGCTTTTCCAAAATCACCTGCGCCGCCGTATGCATCACCGACAGCGGCGTGCGCAATTCGTGCGAGGCGTCGGCCATGAATTCGCGCTGACGGTCAAAGGCGGTCTGCAAGCGCGCCAGCATCTCGTTAAAGGTTGCGGCCAATTGGCCGAGTTCGTCACGCGGATTGGCCACGGGCAAGCGTTCGGCAAGATTCTGCCCGCTGATCTGGCGCGCCCGTTCAGACATCGCCACCACCGGGGCCAGCGCGCGCCGCGCCAGAAACCAGCCGCCCGCCGCCACCAGCAACAAAGCCAAAGGCGTCGCCGCCGCCAGTATGCCGCCCAGCAATTCCAGTTCATCAACCACTTCGCTGGCGGACTGGCCGACCACCAGAAAGACCGTGCCGGACGGCGCATAGCGCAAGCGTTGCACGGCCACACGCAGTCCGTCATCCGCGCCTGTGTCCTCTTCGGCTCGCTGAAAAAACTGCAACCCATCACGGTCGAGCGCGGCGGGACTGGCCGGCAACGCCACGTGAATTTCACCGAGCGGCTGTTCTTGCACCAAACGCCCCGCCTGATCGAACACCGCCACGGCCTGGCGCGGGTAATAGTATTTGCGAAAGGCGCTGGCCGCCGCGTGTTCGTCGGTGTCGCCCTCTTCTTTCTCGTGGATGAAAAGGCGCGCCGTGCCTTCGACAGTCGTGCGCAACCCCGCGTCCAGCCGCGCGTTCAGCTTGCGCGCCGTCAAGGCGTAAACGCCCGCGCTGAAGACCAGCAGCACCAGCGCCAGCACGCCGACATACCACAACGTTAATTTGGTTCGGACGGAATCAAATAAGGCTGGCATGGCTTTCCTCCGCTTCTGCGCTGAGCAAATAACCCTCGCCGCGCCGCGTGCGAATCAGTTTGAGCATGTGGCCCTCGTCAATCCGGCGGCGCAAGCGTTGCACATAGACTTCGATCAGATTGGAAAAGGGATCGAAGGATTCATCCCAAACATGTTCGGCAATCTCGGCGCGCGTGACCACCTGACCCGCGCGCCGCACCAGGTATTCCAGCAAGGCGTATTCTTTGGCCGTCAATTCAATGCGCCGCCCGGCCCGGCTAACCGCGCGCGCCCGCGTCTCCACCGCCAAGTCGGCTACGCGCAAGATGTCGGGCAACAGCGCCGGGCCGCGCCGCAACAGCGCACGCGCGCGCGCCAGCAGTTCGTGAAAGTCGAAGGGCTTGGTCAAATAATCATCCGCGCCGTGATCCAGCCCCGCGATGCGATCCTGCACGGCGTCGCGCGCCGTCAACATCAAGACCGGCACGGCCACGCCCGCCGCGCGCAATTCGCGGCACACGGCAAAACCGTCTTTGCGCGGCAACATCACATCCAGCAGGATCAGATCGTAATCGTTGTCGTGCGCCTGCCAGAGCGCGGTCTCGCCATCAGCCGCCACGTCCACGGCGTAGGTTTGTTCGCGCAGCCCCTTTGCCAGCATCTGGGCGGCGCCGGGTTCATCTTCGACAAGTAGGATTCGCACGGGTTGGATAATAGCGCGCGGAAGATAAATGGGGAATAAACGCCGCAGGCTTGCGGCTCACTGAATGGGATAGCGCACGCGCACTGCGCGTATGGCCTGGCAGGCTTTCAATTCAACCGTCTGTTGCGCGGCCTCCGCTGCCTTGCGCAATTTCAAGCGTTCTTGCGCGTCCCAAGCGGCTTTCCCTATACGCGCATCGGCTGGTTGCACCAACAGCCAGTACTTGCCCGGCGCGAGATTGCCAAACGTGAACCGCCCGTCTTCAACCGCCGTTTCGTCGTAGCGCAACGCATCATCGGCGGCCGCCGCGTCCGTCGGAATCAAATGCACGCGCATCCGCGCCGGCAAGGGGGTTTTGCTTTCGAGCACGCCGTTGAGACTGGCCGCGCCGCCCGCCAGCGTTACGGTCAAGCCTTTTAACTGTTCGCCTGCTTTCAACACAAAGCCGTTGCGCCCGGCATCCATTTCGCTGGGTTGTTTGGCGGCGGCGCCAGGCGCGGCGGGCAGTTTGGCGGCTTTCACGTACCAGCCCGGCGGCAAGTTGAATTGCAGAAACTGGCGTCCGGCGGGCAGGTTGCGCGCGGTGATTTCGCCTGTGGCTTCGGGCAGGTTGTCGTTCAGCATGTCCAGGTCGCGCATCATTCCACCGGCCAGGCGGTGCAGGTATACACCAGTGGTTTCGGCGGATTGGACGGCAAGGCCGACTTCTTCAAAGGCCAATGCGCCTTTGTGACAGGCGGCCGGTTCGCGCGTCAGGCGTCCGCTCACCGAGCCGAGCGGGGTTAGTTTCAAGGCGACGCCGCTGACATCCGCGCCGCTGACTTTCACGCGCACGGGCGCGGCGGCGCTGCCGTTTTCGTGCAAGGCTACGCCAAAGGCGAGCACGTCATATTCGCCGTCGCTCACGCCTTGAAAGGCAAAACCGCCGTGATTGACGCTGCCCGTGGTCTGTTCCAATTGCTGGCTGGCCGGGTTGTAAAGGCCCAGCAGCGTCATACTCAGCGGCATTTCAGCGGCGGCGTTTTTTGTGCCCGTGAGCGTGCCGCTGACGGTGCGCCCGAGGCGGCCGGCGTGTTGCAAGTCAATCCCACTGATCTCGGCTCCGCTTGGCACAGTGATTTCGGTAGCGGTGGCGCGCACCGTGGCAGGGTAATACGTCGGCGCCTCGAAGGATTGCCCGCCGTATGAACCCGTGATCTCGCTGGTTCCTTTGACATGCACGACATACACGCCAGGCGCCAAGCCATAGAGCCGGTAAATGCCGCGATCATCCGTATGGCGCTGGTGCGGCCGCGTTTCAGGCGCGGCGTTCCCGCTCAAATCGCGTAAGCGTTCGGCATACACCGTAACACCGACCAGCGGTTCGCCCAGCGCTTCGGTCACGCGGCCGGTGAGCACGCCGCCTTTGACCAGGTTGAAGGTCACGTAATCGCCGAGGTAATGCGGCACGGCGCCGCTGTCAGCCGTCTGTATCGAAACGCCGTCGCCGTAACAGGACAAGCGGTACTGCTGCGCCGGGAGGCCGGTGAATTTGAAATTGCCTTCGTCATCCGTACTGGCATTCTGCGTTAGTTGCCGCAAGCCGCCGCGCCCTTGCAAGGCTACTTGCACGCCCGCCAATGGTTCGCCATCCGGGCCCAGCACGCGGCCTGTCACGGTGCCCGCCGGTTTTGCGGCAGGCGCGGCGCTGGGCGGTGTTTGCGCGGGTACGCCGACGTAATTGAGCAATACCAGCAAGGCTGCCTGCAAAAAGCTGGCGAACAAAAACCGTTTCATTGCCGCCCTCCCGCTTTCACCTTCACGGTCACAGTCACATTCGTCTCGCCCTGGGCGTTGATGAAAACTGTTTGCCGCGTTTCTTCAAAAGGTGATTCTGCTTCTGGATTGGGTGCATTGGGCGCGGTTTGCGCGCGGGGCACCGCGGTCACCGTCAATTCAAATGAACCTGCCTGCAAGCTGCGCAACTCAAACCGTCCCGACTCGTCCACGACAGCGATGCTGGACGCGACGCCCACATCACCAAAGGTAAACGTGCCTGTGGTCTCACGCTGTTGCGCCAATTCCGTCTTGATCAACGTAACTTGAAACCGCCAATGCCGCGCCCAATCTTTAGGCAGCGCCGCGCCGGTGAAATTGAGTTGTCCGCGCAAGACGCCGGTCAAACGCTGGACGATGACGCGCACGCCGGTCAATTGCTCTTTGGCGGCGACTTCGAGGGCCTGGCCCAGATTGACGCCGTTGCGTTCGATCCGCACCAACCTGAGCCGGCCCAGCCCGTTCTCGGTCGCCAGTATCTCCTCCACCTCGAATTTGACGCGGCCTGGCCGTAAGCCAACCAGTTTGAACTGGCCGTCGGCTTGCACGAAGCCGAACGCATGATTCGATTCGGAGGGATTGGGCCGCTCAGTGTCTTGCACGGCATTCGCATTGATAATGGCCATACCGCGCGACTGGTCGCGGGGCGCGGGGCGTTGGCCTTCGATCACCAGCACGCCGCTGATGGTGGCGCCGCGTTGCAGGCGCATTTCAATGCCGCTGGCATCGGCTTCGGCGATTTCAAACGCGACCGGCTCGCCGTAATAACCGGGCTGGGCGGTTGACTGAAAAGGATCGGGCTCCTGGTAATTCAGTTGGTATTTGCCGCTGGGCAATCCATCGAGTTGAAAACCGCCTTGCGCGTCGGTGAAGGCCTGGCTGCCGCCGTTCTCGCTGAAGGCATTCACGCGCGCCTGCGCCACCGGCTTGCCCGTCTCGGCTTCGAGCAACCGTCCGCGCGCGACAAAGGTGCGGCGCTCTTCGGCTTTGCCAGCTTTCACCAAGAGCAAATTGATGTCGGTCAGCTCGCCGCCTTCCGTGACTTCCAACACTTTGGCCTGCGCCTGTTCGGCCGCATCGGGGTGGAACCTGAGCATGTATTGCGAGCCGCTGTATCCCTGCCGGTTGCCATCGCGCGCGCCCCTGCCGGAACCCGCGCTCACGACATAGCGCCCGGCAGGAATGCCGAATAACCGGTAAATCCCGCGATCATCCGTCAGGCGCTCGCTCCATTGCGAACCGAAGTCGGCGGGCAGCGGCTTGCCTGCCTGATCCAGTCTCTGCAGGTTGACGAATTCGTTGGGTAAGGGCCGCCCGCCGCTCTCGCTCACCCGCCCGGTAATGACGCCGCCACGCACAAAATCGAAATCTACGCCCTCACGCTGATCGCCGCTGCGCAGGCTGACCATTTTGCCGGCGTCGCTGCCGCGCGACTGTCGCTCCGGTTCATCCGCGACGGCAACGTAGGCCCGCGACAAGGTGCGCACCTGCAGTTGACCGGGCGGCAGGTTGAGCACTTGATAGCGCCCTTCGCCATCGGTCACGGTCTTGGCAAAGACCGCTTCGGACTGCCCCAGCAGCATGGCTTCCTGCTGGTTCGCGTCAGCCGAAGTCACAATCACCGTTGCATTGACGGCGGGCTTGCCCTTGATCGTTACACGTCCGCTGATCGAACAATTGCGGGGTTTGGTCTCGCGCGTTTGGGACTGAGCGTGAACTGGGTTAGCGCTGACCAGCAACAAGCTGAAGCAGGCCAGCCAAAAGAAGAGTTTCGGCATAAGCAACCTCCTTGTCAGAGCAAAGGCATGATGATTGATCCGGGTGCGCCTGCAACACAGCGGGCGCACCCGGATATTACCGCACCCTGACCGGAGCCGTGTATGGCAATTTGAAATCCGCCGCGCGCTGGCAAGTGGTTAAGCTGACCTCTTGTTTGGCGGCTTCGGCCTCGCGGCGCAATTTGGCGCGCTCGGTGCCGTCCCAGGCGGCGGGACGGCTGGCCGGGCGTTCGCCCGATTCGTCATCGGCGAGCGGGCGCGCCAGCAGCCAGTATTTGCCTGGCGCGAGGTTTTTCAATTCAAACGCGCCGTCGTTGCGCGCGAGGATTTCCTGATACCGCACCAGGTCTTCGGCGGCTGTGCCCTCGGCGGGCACGAGGTGAATGCGCAAGCGCGCCGCTAGTTTTGCGCCGTCTTTATTGGTGATTTGGCCTTGCAACGCGGCGGCGCCGCGAGCCAGCGTGACGGTCACGCCGGATTGCCGGTCGCCCGCTTTGAGGTTCAAGGCGCTGGCAGCAGCAGTGATGGCCGGAGCCGCTGCGGCAGTCGCTGCGTTGCGCGGCGCATTCGCGGCGGCAGGTGGTGGCGCAGCAGGCGTCGTGATCGCTTTGACGTACCAGGCGTCATTCGGCAGTGACGTCAGCAGTCGGAAGCGGCCCGGCGAGAGGTTGACCAGTTTGAACTCGCCTTTGGCATCGGGCGTGTTGTCGCTTGAACCAAAACCTGCCGTGGGCAGTTGGGCTGGCTTGGCCTCGTCGCGTTGCAAACGCAAGGTCACCTCTTCCAACGCAGAAGGGCGTTTGAGATTGCACTTGCCGGCCTCGGCGTTCGCGGGGTCGCCCGGTTCCACCACGACGCGGCCCGCCAGCGTGGCCAGCGGATTCAACACCAGATCAACACCGGTCAAATCGGTGCCGCGCACAGTCACACGGCGCGGCGCGGCGGCGGCTCCATTCTCGCTATCGAAGCGCGTGGCGGTGATTTCATATTCGCCATCCGGGATGCCGCGCAAAGAATAACTTGGCGTGGCGCCGGTTACATCGCTAAAACCGTTGCTGACGACGGTGCCGCTGCCGGGTTGCCGCAACGTGATATTCACGCCGCTGCCGATGCTGCCACGTGAACCTTCGAGCGCGCCGGACAGTTTGCCGCTGATGATGTGGCCGGGTTCGCTGCGATAGCGTATGTCAATGCCGCTAGCCGTCGCGCCCGCGGCGACCATGACTTCGCTGGCGGTGTCGCGCGTGGCGGCGGGATAAAAAACCGGCGCATCGCCGTCATAGGGCGAGGCGCGAAAGGTCGTGAAACCCGCGCTGCTGTTGACGACGACCAGGTACGATCCCGGCAATAAGCCGTAGATGCGGTAAACGCCGCGATCATCGGTTTGCGTGGGGCGGCCCGAACCGGTTGAGCCTTGCGCGGGTTTCCCTTCGGCATCGCGCACGCGCTGGGCGGTGACGGTCGCCGCGATGACCGGTTCGCCGATGCCGTTGAGGACGCGTCCGGTGATGACTGCGCCCTTGATCAGATTGAGCGTCACGTTGTCGCCGATGTGATAGTAGGCCGCATTGACCGAATCGAAATCGGTAACGTACCCCGCCAACGAAGCGAACAACCGGTATGAGCGCGCAGCCAAATCGCGGAAGACGAAATTGCCATCGCCATCCGTGTTGGTCGAACGCCCCGTTTGCGGTGTGCTGGTGACGACGCCGACGCTGATGCCGGCGCCCGCGACCGGTACACCATCGTCACTGACGACGCGCCCGGTGATCGTGCCGGTGCGGGTTGAGGTGGTTTCAGGTTGTTGCGCCAGGTTGATGTCAACGAACAAACAACTCAGCAGCAACAGCCAAACGCAACCAACTGCGCATTGCCTAACGCGCAACCGTGTGCTTTGCCTTCTGATTTTCAGCATCAGTTCCTCCCCGGTGTCAGATCAAGCGTCATTGTCACGGGCACTTCACCAGCGGCGGGGACGATGACTTTTTGCCGCACAGTTTTCGGGGTGAAGGCAGGCGCGCCGGGCGCTGGCGTCGCGCCGACCGGGGGTGGCGGTGGTGGCGGCGGGCCCGTTGTTGTAGTGACGACAGTGCCGCCCCCAACACCGCCAACACCGCCGCTGTCATTGCTGGTGGTCACAATGGTCATGGACAT
>JANOWX010000647.1:0-3950 GCA_031418175.1 Acidobacteriota bacterium
ACAACCGCATCCGACGGACCTGCCCCCCCACCGGCCGGGCGGCCAGCCCGCCCCCAACCGCCCCCCCCCACGGCCGGGCTACTGACACGCAATCGAAGGCTCGGTATCACCAATTGACGTTGCAGCCAACGGCATTTTTGCACAGGGCGCGCGGCTTGCACAACGCGGCGTTGGTTGGCTAGACTGCGCCACTAATGACAGGATATTCACGCGCTGCCCACGAAGCGAAAACGCCGGGAGAGAGACAATTTATGGAAGCGAAACTTCAGCTTGAGCGTCAGCCAAAAGAGGAGCCGGCGCTTAATCCTGCCGCCCTCATCAACGCCTACCGCACGATGTATACCTCGCGCCGCATTGACGACAAAGAGATTCAACTGAAGCGCCAAAATTTGGTCTTCTTTCAAATCAGCAGCGCCGGTCACGAAGCCGTCGCCACGGCGGCGGGCATGGCGCTGAAGGTGAGCTACGATTGGTTCTATCCTTATTATCGTGACCGCGCCTTGGCCGTGCAGTTGGGCGTTGGGGCCTACGCGCAATTGTTGGGATCGGTGGCGGCGCGCGATGACAAAAATTCGGGCGCGCGCCAGATGCCGTCGCATTGGAGCGAGCCCGCCTTGCATCTGGTGGCGCGTTCGTCCTGCACCGGCATGCAATTTCTGCAAGCGGTCGGCGCGGCTGAAGCGGGTTACCGCTTTTCATTGATCAAAGAGATTCAAGACCGCGCCCAGCATTTCAAACACGACGAGATTGTTTACGTGTCAGGCGGCGACGGCGCGACCAGCGAGGGCGAATTTTGGGAATCGCTCAACACCGCCTGCAATCTGAAGCTGCCGGTGTTGTATTTGATCGAAGACAACGGCTATGCCATCTCGACGCCGGTCGAAGTGCAAACGGCCGGCGGCAGCATCTCGAAACTCGTGCGCAGCTTCCCGCATTTGTATATCAAAGAGTGCGACGGCACTGATTTGCTGGCGAGTTATGAAACGCTGCGCCACGCCGCACAGTATTGCCGCGAACGGCGCGGCCCCGCGCTGGTGCACGCGCACGTGACGCGGCCCTATTCGCATTCGCTGTCCGACGTCGAAGCCGATTACCGCCCGGACGAAGAACGTGCGCTGGATGCCGCGCGCGACCCCCTCAAAAAGATGGAGCAGTTCCTGCTCGAAGCCGGCTTGGCGACCGCCGCCAATCTGCAAATGTGGCGCGACGAGATTGACCGCGAAATCAACGAAGCCGCCGACCGCGCGCTGCAAATTCCGCAACCGGCCAAAGCGACGGTGACACATTTCATTTATTCGCCCGACGTTGACCCGACCGCAACGGCCTTCGACACCGAAGCCGAAACCGTCATCCCGCCCGGCGAAGGCACGATGGTGGATTTGATCAATCGCTGTTTGCACGAAGAAATGACGCGCAATCCGCGCATCGTCGTGCTGGGCCAGGATGTGGCCGACGCCAGCCGCACCGAGTATTTGAACCAGGTCAAAGGCAAGGGCGGCGTGTTCAAAGTCACCGCCAACTTGCAACGCAATTTCAGCAGCGACCGCGTCTTCAATACGCCGCTGGCCGAAGCCAACATCATCGGCCGCTCGCTGGGCCTGGCGACGCGCGGTTTGAAACCGGTGGCCGAGATTCAATTCTTCGATTACATCTGGCCGGCCTTTATGCAGATGCGCGACGAAGTCTCGTTGCTGCGCTGGCGCTCGAACAACGCCTGGAAGTGTCCGATGGTCGTGCGCGTGCCGGTGGGCGGCTATCTGAAAGGCGGCTCGATTTATCACAGCCAATCGGGCGTCTCGACCTTCACGCAAATCCCCGGCTGGCGCGTCGTGATGCCGGCCACGGCGCTGGATGCCAACGGTTTGCTGCGCACGGCGATTCGCTGCGATGATCCGGTCTTGTTTTTAGAACACAAGCATCTGTACCGCCAGACTTACAACAAGAGCGGCTATCCCGGCGCCGATTTCATGATCCCGTTTGGCAAGGCCAAAACCGTGCGCACGGGCGATGACCTGACGATCATTACTTACGGCGCGCTGGTGCAACGTTCCGTCGTCGCGGCCAAACAGGCGGCAGAGCAAGGCATCGAGACCGAAGTCATTGACCTGCGTAGCCTGAATCCATACGACTGGCGCGCGATTAAGGCGAGCGTCAAAAAGACCAATCGCGTGATCGTCGTTTATGAAGACTGGCAATCGTGGGGCTACGGCGCCGAGATCGCCGCGCGCATCGCGGATGAACTCTTCGATTATCTCGACGCGCCGGTCAGACGCGTCGCCGCGCTTGATTCGTTCGTGCCGTATGCACCCGACCTGGAAGACGCCGTGTTGCCGCAGATTGAAGACGTGTTGCGCGCGATCACGGAATTGGCGGCGTATTGAAAGGTATGAGTAAGACGACGGCCAAGCTGGCGGGCATCTACTGCGGCGCTGAAAAAGGCGCGGACAAAGTGGCCGTCGCCCGCGCCGAACTCAGCGCCGGCCACGGATTGCAAGGTGATTACCACGCGGGCACGCATCCGCAACGCCACGTCAGCCTGTTTGCACAGGAAGTTTTGCAGGCCTTGCAAGACGAAGGTTTCAACGTCACGCCCGGCGCGCTCAGTGCCAATCTCTTTACCGAAAATCTGCCGCTTGATGCATTATTGCCGGGCACGCGGGTGCGCGTTGGCGACGCCGTTCTCGAAATCGTGCAAGTGCGCAAACCTTGCCATTCGATCACGCGCCTCAGCCACCGGTTGCCCAAACGGCTTTATGGACAATGCGGCCAACTGGCGAGCGTGCTGGTGAGCGGCGCCATTCAAACCGGCATGGCCATCGAAATTCTCGTGTTGCCTGAAACAATCAAACAAGCCGGTCACGCTGGCTAGAGCGGTTTTCACTGCGGTGTACGGCACGCTGAACACCGTGGCGCCGCGCTGGCAGTTTCAGCCGGTGTGCCAAGGTTGTGTGGTTCGATTTAGTACGCCGTCAAGCTGGAAATGATGGAGCTGTGGCAGTGTTTGATCCTGGCCCACACTGTCAGCGCCACTTTAGTATCCGGCAATGTCAACTTGACGAAGTACTAAGGTGAGCTTACGTGCCACGCTTAAGCTTGAGGCGGAAGCTGGAATCGTGATGGACGCTGCGCGTTGGGAACAAATCAAGGAGCTTTATCACGCGGCGCTCGAACGTCCGGCGGATGAGCGCGCCGCCTTTCTCGCCACGGCCTGTGCGGGCGACGAAGAGTTGCGCCGCGAAGCCGCCGCGCTGTTGGCCGCACACGCCGCAGCACCCGATTTCGCCTTAACAGAATGAGGTAGATGATTTGACCTTGTAGGAAGTTGGTGAAGCGAGAACAGGCTTCGTCACACTGACTTCTAATATCAATAACTGCTCGAAGGAAAGGACTGAACACGATGGCAAAAATTACACGTGAAGAATTCCTGCTCAAAAGATACGTTGAACTGGGACACTTCGCTTCCGACTATTTGAAGAAGGTCGGCACTGATGCCAGAAAGCGCGCCCAGTTGCTGGATGTGTTGGATACGACACTCAAAACCTTGCATGCGCAAAGCAAGAAAATTCTAGACCCGAGACTCGCTGACGTTGATTGCCCAACAGGCTGGAAAAATTGTAACGGCGTCTGTATTCCCTTTGATGCCCCGTGTGACGAAGTGGGGTGACACGCCCTGGGGCCCGCGCGTTGCAGCGGCTTGTCTGGGTAACCCGCGGGCCAATAGCTGAATTGCTGACGGCAGTGCTTGATGGCCCGCCGATGTGAGGGCGATAGGTGTTGTGGTCTTACAACTGCAACTGGAAAGACTACTCCGCCGACTTCTTCGCCTTCGGCCTGAAATTCGCCGCCAGCACCTTCTTCCGCATCCTGATTGACTGCGGCGTGACCTCGACCAGTTCGTCATCGGCCAGATATTCAATCGCCTGTTCCAGCGTCAAATCGCGCACCGGCAC
>JANOWX010000648.1:0-8280 GCA_031418175.1 Acidobacteriota bacterium
GGCGGCGACAACAGTTTTTATATCTGGCAATGGCTCAATCTGGGACTATTGAGTCAGCAGTCAGCGCCAACCGCTTGAAGCGCATTGGCCGCTAACCAACAGCGGCGCCGCATATCAAGGTAAGGAACTGAGGGATGAATCGCAGGCAACAATATCTGGATCACAAGGCCTACATCAAAGCGGAAGGCTTGGATCAGTTGGTCAACTTTCACGAGAATGCCGATTTTCAGGAATCCGCCTTTGACAACGTGAGCGGCAAGCTCAGCTTTCCCCTGCCGCCTGAACCGGCAGACCTGGTGCACCTACACCAGCTTGTGCGCCGCCGCAAATGTTTTACCGTACTCGAATTCGGTTTGGGCTATTCGACTGTCATCTTGGCCGACGCCTTGCGCAAAAATCAGGCCGAATGGGAACGCTTGCCCGAAAAACCGCTGCTCAGAAACAGGTTCATGTTTCAGCTCTTTTCGGTAGATGCCTCTGAGTGGTGGATCGAAAACATTCAACAGCGGCTGCCAGCCGCGTTGGCTGACCGCGTTCATATTCAACACAGCACGGTTGAAATCGGCACATTCAACGGACAGCTTTGCCATTACTATCAAAATCTTCCGGATGTGGTTGCAGACTTTATTTATATGGATGGCCCCTCGCCCAAAGATGTCAAAGGCACGCTCAATGGCCTGAGTTTTCAATGCGACGAACGCACGGTGATGTCCGGCGATCTGTTGCTGATGGAATCAACCTTCCTGCCAGGCACCTATATTCTGGTAGACGGCAGAACCAATAATGCGCGGTTTTTAGCGCGCAACTTTCAGCGCCAATACAACCTTCACTGGGACGCCGAGATGGATCTCACCACGTTTGAACTGCTGGAGGAACGGCTGGGCATTTACAACGTATTAGCCCCGGCCTGGTGATTTTTTGCCGCTGGCAAACACAGCAGTTGGCGGCGATCGCCTTGGAAAGGACGACACAAGAGTTTGATGAGCAATATCGCAATTCAGGTAGCAGGACTGAGCAAACAGTATTTCGTCGGCGGGAAGCGCGAGAAATATAAAACATTGCGCGACTCCATCGCCGCCGCCTTTCAGACCTCGCGGCTGGTCAATTGGCTGACGCGGTCATCTGCCGAGGCGCAAGCGGCGGCCGGCATCACGGCGTTTTGGGCGCTTAACGACGTCTCCTTCACCGTCAACCGCGGCGAAGTGATCGGCATTATCGGCCGCAATGGCGCGGGCAAAAGCACGCTGCTAAAAGTGCTAGCCCGGATCACCGAACCGACCCTCGGCCATGCCGAGATTCAGGGCCGCATAGGTTCGCTGTTGGAAGTCGGAACGGGCTTTCACAATGAATTGACGGGCCGTGAAAACGTTTATCTCAACGGCGCGATTCTCGGCATGCGGCGTGAAGAGATTAAGCGGAAATTCGATGAGATTGTTTCCTTTGCCGAAGTCGAAAAGTTCGTTGATACCCCAGTCAAACATTACTCAACGGGCATGTATTTGCGGCTGGCCTTTGCAGTCGCCGCGCATCTTGAAACGGAAATCCTGTTGGTTGATGAAGTGCTCGCCGTGGGCGACGCCGCCTTTCAACGCAAATGCCTGGGCAAGATGGGTGATGTCGCCGAGCAAGGCCGGACGGTCTTATTGGTCAGTCACGATATGACGGCGATTTCCCATCTGGCCCCGCGCTGCCTCTGGATCGAAGCCGGCCAGGTGGCGCTATTTGGCGAGACAGATCAGGTGGTGCGTGAATACACCCGCAAACAAGAGGGCCAAGAAACAGATATTTCAATCCGGAAAGACCGCTCCGGTGACGGCATCATTCGGATGAACTCAGTCAAATTTCTCGATGCTAATGAACGCACTGTTCGGAGCATTGGATCAGGCGAACCACTTACCATTGAGGTGCATTACTCCAGCCAGTTAGCCGAAGTTGACCCACGCGATATTTGGCTTGATATGACATTTAAGGACTTAATGGGTCACCCGGTCGCTACGGTTTCGACGCGCTTTAGTGACGTTAAAGTTTGCGATCCGCCAAGTTCCGAAATGTCGCTGTGCTGTCATATCCCCAGTTTGTTACTGACTGACGATATCTACAGCCTTGATCTTTGGCTCGCGTATCGGCGCGGGCTCAGCGATCTAGTGTTGCGCGCGACTGAGTTACAAGTTGTACCGTCTAACTACTATGGAACGGGCCATGCCCCGGTTAGGCGCAAACATGGTGCTGGCTTGCTGCAACAACAATGGATGGCTGTTGCAGTTCCAGCAGAACAGCGCGCCTGCCACGCGCACACAAGCGATTAGTTCACTCATGCGCATTGGTCAAAATCCTGCCAAAGAAGCCACCGAGACGGGAACCATCGGGCGCCATAGAGTTATTGTCCCGGTGTACATACCGCACTTTCAGGGATACTTTGCACATGCGCTTGAAGTGCTTAAGCTCTGCTTGGAATCATTACGTCTGTCCAGCGCAAACCAAGCGGCGATTACGGTGGTCTCGAACGGCTGTGAGCCAACCGTAATCAATGAATTGGAAAAGTATTTTCATAGTGGCTGGATAGATCGCCTGGTACTAAATCGGGAAAATGCCGGCAAGGTTGACGCAGTCGTTGCAGTGGCCAGAGGTTGCTTTGAGCCGCTGATTACCATTACGGATTGTGACGTACTGTTCAGAGCGAACTGGCTTGAGGCTGTTGACGCCCTCTTCAATGCATTCCCGGAATGCGGCTTTGTTTCCCCCTTTCCCAATCCGACCCTGGAGTGGTATCACACCAGCACTACGATTTTGGGCAGCCTGCTCAGTGGTGAATTGAGGTTTAACCGCCGCGATGATTACACCGATCTCGAACGTTTCGCGCAAAGCATCGAACGCGAAAACATGTATCTGCCCGAACATCGCCAGGGACAAATGTCGGTTCAAAGAAACGGCCAGTTGGCGCACATCGGCGCAGGCCATTTCATGTGTACGATGCGCCGCGAGGTGCTGGCCGGGATGCCGTTGGAACCCTCGCGCACCAGCATTGGCGGCGCTTCTGAACAACGTTGGTTTGACGAACCGCCCGACCGGCTGGGGTTATGGCGGCTGGCGACCGTCAAGGCCTATGTGAGCCATATGGGGAACACGCCTGAGCCTTGGATGTACGACGAACTGGCCGCGCTCCGAGAGACTGCGCCCCTGGCAAGGCCCGCGCCTGCGCCGCTGCCCGCGCTCACGCCCGCACGGCTGCGCTTCATTCCCATCGGCCTGCGAAACCGATTCTTACGAGCCTTGCGAAAAGTGCGTTTGCGGCAATGGCTTGCCCGCCGCCACCTTGGCGCACCCCTGGCAGCGCCGGTCAGTACGTCCATTGGCAAGAATGCAAGTTGAGCCCCGCCACACGTTGAGCAGTTCCCCCAAAGTGGTGCTGCTGTTTTACGCCACGCGCGCTATCTCCACAGAAGCTCCCGCCTCCGTCGCACGCTCGCTCGCGCAAACCATCGAATGGCTCAACGCACACTATCCGGCCTGGCAGATCGAAGCCCTTTGCCCACCCGGCGGAAAAGCCGGGAACGCGCGCTTTCACCCGGCAGATTTAGACGCGCTCGATCAAGCACGGCTCAGCTTGCGCCGCGCAGTGAATTGGGTGCACCGCGAAACACGCTGGGCGCCCAAGGCTGTCAGCCTTGCCGCGCAAGCCGGACTCGAGCCCGACCTGACCATCTGCGTTTCGTCCTATGTGGCGCGCGCAGTGCGGCAACGCTTCCCACAATCGAAGCTGCTTTATTGGGTGCGCAATCTGCCCGCGCCCAGCCAGGAACAAACGGTGTTTGAAGCGCTCAAAATCGTTGATGCGGTCGTCGTGCCCAGTCAGGCGATCTATCAGGCGATGTGGCAACTTTACAGCCGCGAAGTTTTTCCCGCGCCCGTCTGGATCATTCCCAACCGGCTCGATCAACGGCGCTTCAAACCGGCCACGGCAAGCGAACGCACGCAGCAACGCGACAAACTTGGGTTGGCGGAAACAGACATTGCCATCGCGCACATCGGCGGCGCGGCAGTGCACAAAGGCCGCCACATCGTCGAACAGGCACTCAGACTGTGCCGCGCACTTGGCCGGCGTGTGGTGCTGTTCTCGGCTGGCGGCGCGCAACAACAACGGCGCACGTTGGGAAACAACCTTGAATTGATTGAACTGGGGATGCTCACGCCCGACGCGCTGGCTGATCTTTATCACGCTTGCGATCTAGGCGTCGTCCCGAGCCTCTGTTGGGAAAGTTTTTCGTTGGCGACCACTGAAATGATGAGCGCGGGTCTGTGCGTGATTGCCTCTAACACCGGCGGCATCCCTGAGAATTTGCAGGATCAACAAAACGGCTGGCTCATCAAAAATCCGAATGAACTGCGCGAATGGGCGCACGCGCTGGAACAGACCATCACCGACATTGCGTTGCGCCAACGCTTGGCTGACAACGCTAAACGAACGGCGGCGGCCCGCTTCGGCCCCGGCAGCCTGGAAATAGACGCGCACTGGCATCAACTGCTGCGGCATCTCGTCGAAACTTAAGCCCAGGTCTCTCGCAACCATCATCCGTATGAAAACATTGTTACTCGTTCCCGATAGCGTCGGCATCCGCAACTTCCTGTGCAGCCGCTTCCCGCATTACTTGATCGAAGCGGGCGAAGTCCACGTCTGGCACGCGCTGCCGCCCGCGAGCGTCGAATTTTTCCAGCAGCGCTTCGGCGACACACTGCTATGGGAGCCATTGCCGGATTATCCCGAAATGCTCATCGAACGCATCTTCCGCCAAGCCAAGGTCTACGCGCAGTTGCACGGCCAGAACGATTTCACGCTCGATCTGGCATTGCGCAATTTGCAGATGCTGCGTTCGATCAAAGCCCGCTGGATCGGGCAGGTGGCACAGAAGCTGGGCAGTCTGTTTGCCGGCATTCCAGGGGCGCTCAAACTGGATCGCATGCACAAACGCGCGGCGTTGTTCAATCCGGGCGCGCGCGCCTTTGAAAACTACCTGCGCGAAATTCAGCCGGACATCGTCTTTTGCACGCAACAACGCGCGCACAAAGCGGTGCCTGCTTTCCTGAGCGCGCAAAAGCTGAGCATCCCGACGGCGACGTTTATTTACTCCTGGGACAATCTGCCGAAAGGCCGGATGGCCGTGCACTCGGATTACTTTTTCGTCTGGAGCGATTACATGAAAAACGAGATGCGGGAGTATTACCCCGACATCGCGCCGGAGCGCGTCATCGTCACGGGCACGCCGCAATTCGAGGGCTACTTCAACCAGGACTGGATCAAACCGCGCGAGGTTTTTTTGCGCGAGTTGGGCGTAGACCCCGCGCGCCCTGTGCTCTGCTTTTCCGGCGACGACACACTGACTTCGCCGCACGATCCGGTCTATCTGGCTGATCTCGCGCAAGCCTTGCGCGCGCTGCCTGAAAGCGGACGCCCGCAAATCGTCTTTCGCCGTTCGCCGGTGGACTGGACGCCGCGTTATGACGACACGTTCAAGCAATTCCCTGAGATCGTCGTCTCCGATCCGCTTTGGTCAACCAGCGACAGCGGCGGCGATTGGACGCAATTCACGCCGACCGAAGACGACATGATCCTGCTCAGCAATCTGGCGCATCACATGGATTTGGTCATCAACCTGGGTTCGACGATGGCGATGGATTTTGCCATCACCGGCAAACCGGCCATCTTCATCGCCTACAACCCGCCCAATCGAAACCCGCACTGGAACGTCGAAGACATTTACCGCATGCCGCATTTCAAAGCCGTGCATGAGTTGCAACCGGTCTATTGGGCCAAGTCCGCGCACGAACTGGCGGGCCTAGTACAGCGGGCGCTAGCCTTTCCGCAAGAGAAGGAAGCCGAGCGGCAAGCCTGGTTGCAATCGCACGCGGCGCAACCGTTGAGCGAAGCCAGCCTGCGGTGCTGCGCGGCGCTCAAACAACTCGCGCGGCAACGCAACGCTGTCCAAGCGGCGCCCAAGAATTTTCGCGTCGAGACGTCGGCGGCGCTTTGAGCACCTGTTGAACAATGCATCGGTAGTGAGTCAATGGGGAGAGAAAGTTCAAACGCCAAGACGCCAAGAGCGCCAAGTGAGGACACGAAACAGGCTGATTTCAATGAGCCACGCTTGGCGTCTTGGCGTTTGAAGCGCGCTGCTCTAACTCACGCCATTGAGCCACTACCCAATGCATCTTTGTTTTTTGTGCAATGAGTATCCGCCCGGCTGGCACGGCGGCATCGGTAGCTTCACGCAAACCCTGGCGCGCGCGTTGGCGGCACGCGGACATCAAGTCACCGTCATCGGCATTTACCCGCCGGTACGCCAAGGCGAAGAAGATGATCAGGGCGTGCGTGTTATCCGTCTGGCGCACGCCACGTTGCCGGGCAGCGGCTTTCTGGCCAACGGCCTGAAGCTGCGCCAAACCTTGCATCAACTCCACCGCGCGCAGCCGATTGATATTCTCGAAGGCCCTGAAAACGGCCTGGCGCTGGTGCCCGCGCGCTTCCCCGCCACCAAGATCATTCGCATGAATGGCGGCCATCGTTTTTTTGCCCGCACGCTGGGCAAGCCGGCCAGCGTCTGGCGCAGTTGGCTGGAAGCGCGCTCGTTCGCACACGCCGATCAGCTTTGCGCCGTGAGCAATTTTGTCGCCGAGACGACACGCCAGTTGCTGCACCTCAATGGCTGCCACATCGAAATACTGCCCAACCCGGTTGACGTGGAGATGTTTCAACCGCGCCCGGACGTAGCCGAGGAAACTGGCTTGATCCTCTTCGTTGGCACAGTCTGCGAAAAGAAAGGCATCCGCCAGTTGGTGCAAGCCATGCCGCGCATCGTGGCCGCCGTGCCACACGCCAAACTCTGGATCGCCGGACGCGACTGGCACGACCCGCAAACCGGCGCGTCGTTCATTGAAGGATTGCGCCAAATCATTTTGCCGGAATTGGCTGAACGCATCGTCTTCAAAGGCCCGCTCGAACATGCCGCGTTGCCGGCGCTGCTCGCCCAAGCCGCCGTCTGCGTCTATCCGTCGCATATGGAAGCCCTGCCGCTCGCCTGGTTGGAAGGCTTGGCGATGGGCAAGGCCGTCGTCGCCAGCAACACTGGCCCGGGCGCCGAAGTCATCGAAGACGGGGAATCGGGCTTGCTTTGCAATCCGCACGCACCCGAATCCATCGCCGTTAAGGTGATTGAGTTGCTCAACAATGACGCTTTGCGCACGCGGCTCGGCCAGCAAGCACGCCAACGGGCAGTCGAACATTTCTCAATTGATAAGCTGGTCGGCCTGAACGAAGATTTTTACCATCGTTGTTAAGCTATTAAGAGTTACGGCTCAATTCTCTAAATCGGAAAAACAAACATTGGGACAGTTACATCCACGGGGACACGGGGAGCACGGGGAAAACCAAGAACCATAGTCATCCCAGTGTTCGCGCGTGTCCCCAGTGGTTTGACTGTGTGCCAATCTTGCTTGTTTCGATTTAGGCCTATTGCGGTGTGGGGCTGAAATGAAACTCGGCGTTTCGACAAGTTGTTCGCACGTTTTTTTCGACAACCAGTGGTGGTCGTATGAACCTTATGTTTTAGAAATGAATGTGTGGAGCGAGCTATTCTCACAACTCGTGATCGTGGCGCCGCTTGAGCACGGGCCGCCGCCCAAATTTTGGGCGCCGTATCGGCACTCCGACAAGATTTCCATTATTCCCTTTCGGCGGGACAAAGGGCGCGGGTTGGATCAAGCGCCCACTTCGCTCGCTGAAATTCCGCGGATGATCGCGGCGCTGGTCAAAGCGGCGCGGCAAACCGATGCCTTTCATCTGCGCTCGCCGTGCAGCATTTCGTGGCTGGCGTCGTTGCTGTTGCCGCTGTTGCAAACGCGCCTGTGCGCCAAATACGCCGGACAGTGGGGCGACTATCCGGGTGAACCGCGCAGTTATCGTTGGCAGCGTGCGTTGCTGAAATCGGCCTGGTGGCGCGGCCCGGTGACGGTTTATGGCGAGTGGCCGGAACAGCCGCCACACGTGGTGCCGTTGTTCACTTCGGTGTTGACTGAAGCGCAACTGGCGCGCGCCAAAGGGGCCGCGCAACAAAAAGCCGCGCGCGGTTTTTCAAAAACGGGCTTGCGCATTTTGTATGTCGGCAGGCTCTCGGCGGCCAAGAATGTGGATGTCACCATCGAAGCCGTCGCCCGGCTAAGAGAACGCAACCTCAACGTCACGTGCGAGATTGTCGGCGACGGAGTTGAACGCGCCGCCTTGGAAAAACG
>JANOWX010000649.1:0-1928 GCA_031418175.1 Acidobacteriota bacterium
CGACCTTCCTCTTTGACGCCTGGTATCCAGAGTATGACGTCTACTTCCAGGACGACTGGAAGATTCGTTCGAACCTGACGTTGAACCTGGGTCTGCGCTACGAGCCGAAACCGAAACCGTATGCGCGCGGCGCGAACCGCATTTTCGTGCCCGATCAGGCCTTCACGCTGGGTTCCGCGCCGTCGAACAACCTGCGCTGGGTCAACGGCGATTTGCTCAAGAGCGATCTGAACAACCTGGCCCCGGCGATTGGCGTAGCCTGGGACCCGTTCAAGAACGGCAAGACTTCGGTGCGCGGCAACTTCCGCATCGCTTACGACCGGCTCTCGACCTTCTTGCCCTCGTCGTTCGTCTATCCGAACGTGCCGGGCATCACCTTCGCCAGCATCAACCAAGTGATCGGGCAGGGCGATTACCGCTTGCGCGACGGCATTCCGTCGTTGGCCGCGCCGGCGGGGCAGTCGCCGTTCAATCTGGCACAACCGGCGAATCCCGGCTTCCTCTCGCAAAACCTGATGGACCCGAATTTCGTCTCGCCCAAGACCTACCAATGGTCGTTCGGCGTGCAGCACGATTTGGGCAAGGGCTTCGTCGCGGATGTGCAATACATCGGACGCGCCGGACGCCAATTGCAGGGCGGTTATCAACGCAATCAGGCCGAGATCGCCAGCAACGGCTTCCTGGCCGCGTTCAGAGAGGCGCAAGGCGGACGCGAAAGTGCGCTGCTTGACCGTTTGACCACGGGCCACCCGCAACGGCGCACGGGCACGACGGCGGAATCGGGCGCGGCCTTCCTGCGCCGCTTCTTCTCGACGGCGGTGCAACAGAGCAGCGTCGCTTCGGTGGCGAATTCGCTCAACCAGATTTTGGTGGGCGGGCGCATCCTGCCGGACGCCAATGGCCTGACACCGTATTTCTTCACGCCCTACCCGCAATTGTTGGGCGGCTTCTCGGTGGCCGACACCAATTCGTTCTCGAACTTCCACGCGGCGATCTTCGAGGTGAAACGGCGCTTCAGCGGCGGGCTGGATTTCAGCGCCAGTTACACTTTCTCGAAATCGCTGGATGATCGCTCGTTTGACCCGGTCTTTACCTCGGTCGGCACGGGCACGAGCCAAACGGCGCAAAATTCGCCGCTCGACCCGAACAATCGCCGCCTGAGCTATGGCCGTTCGGACTTCGACAGGCCGCACGTGTTCAATGCGACGGGCGTTTGGGATTTGCCGTTGGGGAACGGCAAACGGCTGCTCAACGACGCCAACGGCGTGGTGGATCGCATCTTCGGCGGCTGGACGCTTTCGACCAACGTGATCTGGCAAAGCGGGCGTCCGTTTTCGGTGTTGTCGGGCACGAACTCCTTCAACAGCACCATCAGTTCGCGCGCCAATTACTCGCTCAAGGATTTCTCGACCAAGTTGCGGTTTGAGAGTGGTGTGCCGTTCCTGTTCACCCCGCAGCAAATCGCGGCCTTTTCGTTGCCGGCGGCGGGCGAATACGGCAACACGGATCGCAATGCCTTCCGCATGCCGAAGTTCTTCAACATGGACGCCGCGCTCATCAAGCGCGTGCGCATCCGGGAGCAGCTCAATTTCGAGTTCCGGGTCGAGTCTACCAACGTGACCAACACGGTCAATTTTGGCTTGCCCGCCATCTCCGTGCTGTCGCCCGCCACGCTGGGGCGGACGCTCGACACGAGCAATCCGGTCGGGTCGGCGGCGCGCATCATTCAATTGGGCGCGAAGGTCAACTTCTAGCCGTGAGTTGAGCGCGCTCAGCGGCCAAAGCAAAAGGCCTCGCGCATAACCTGCGTGGGGCCTTTGCTCTTTCGCTTACCACCGCCCACGCCAGGCTGGAGCGGCGATGAAACAAGACACGAAGCCCTACGACACCGCCTTCAAAGACCTCGCCGAACAAGCGCCCGAATTGTT
>JANOWX010000650.1:0-11959 GCA_031418175.1 Acidobacteriota bacterium
CGAAAAGTCCTCATTGCGCCAAGCCCCGAAGTTGAGTGAATAAAGCACTTGCCAAACCGATACGCGCAAACGCAAAAGATTTGGGTAATGACAAGGGTTAAAAACCCACGGCTAAATTCAACCGCCGCTCTGCGGCGAAGAAGTAAATGCCAGGAAACTTAGTTTTTCGTGTACTAAAGTCCGTCCTACGCTCTCAGCGCAATGACGCCGCTTCTTTTTTCGCTGCGGCCAGCACGCTCAGTTCCGCGTCCGCCGCTTTCCATAGCGCAAGAAATTCGTCGTAGGATTTACGGCTGTGCGCCTTCGCGCCCAATAAAGCCTGCGCCCGCGCCAAGCCCAGTCGCGACAGCGGGCGCAGCGGCGAAGTCGGGTCGTAGCCGCGTTGGGCGAGAATCTTTTCAAACTCGGCGGCGGCTTCGTGGCCTTGTTTCAATTGCAAATGCGCGTTGGCGCGCAACCAGGCCGGATAGAAAAACGCGCTGGCTTCGTAATTTGAAACCGTGCGCAAAAGTTCGAGCGCCCGGGCGGGGTCATTGCGTTGCAAGGCAATAGCCGCGCGGCTCAACGGCAGCCAGATCGAGTTGGCCAGCGTGTTGTGCGGTTGGCGTTTGACCAGTTCAGCGTCAAAAAATTCAGCCTGTTTCACCGCGCCGCCGAGCGCCAGCATCAACGGGCCAAAGGGCGCGGACTTGCTGGCCGAATAAAGCGAGAAGGTGGTGGGCGACATGGCGATGGCTTCGTTTAATAGTTTTTGCGCCGCCGCCGTGTTGCCGCCCAGCGCCTGGCGCAGCGCGCTTTGCATCGCCAGCGAGACAGCCACCTCGGTCAGGTTGCGCTGCTTGGCGCCTTCCATTGCGCGGCGGTAAAGCCCGTCGGCTTCGCGCAAACGGCCCGCATAGGCGAGCGCCTGTGCCTGCCATTCATAGCTGCGGAATTCATCCGGCTTGCCATTGACCCAGGCGAG
Organism: Acidobacteriota bacterium; assembly: GCA_031418175.1. Lineage (GTDB taxonomy): Bacteria > Acidobacteriota > Blastocatellia > RBC074 > RBC074 > JACPYM01. The sequence continues at coordinate 965 of JANOWX010000650.1, forward strand.
TTGCTGTTGCATCAGCGCGCCATCGCCTTTCAGAAAGCCGATCTGAAACAGCGTCGCGTGAAAGCCCAACCGGTCCAGCTTCTGGCTTTGGCCGGCGGCGATGACTTGCAGGGCTTCGTCCTCGCGCCCCAGCCGCACCAGCAGGTCGGCTTGGTTTTGATAGGCCGTGCCGTTGGTTGGATCAATCCGCAGGGCTTCTTTGGTTTCGGCGACCGCCGCTTCGAGTTGGCCCAGGCGGTTGAGACAGACCGACAGATTGACGTGCGGCGCAACCAGGCGCGGATAAGTTTGCACGGTCAGGCGTTGCGCCTCGATGGCGCGCTCGACTTCGCCGTTGATCAAAAAATAGGACGCGGCAATCGCCAGCCGTTCGCGTTCGCTGACGCGTTCGCGCAGGGCATAGGCTTTGCCCGCGTATTCAATCGCCAGTTCGCCCTGCCCGGTGTTCATATAAATAATGCTCAGCCCGTTGTAGGCCAGCGCGAAGTTCGGATCGAGTTCGACCGCGCGTTTATACAGCGCGACGCCCTCGGTGTAGTTGTCTTTCAAACTGTACTGATTGCGGCCTTGCGAATAGGCGCGCAAGGCTTCGAGCGAAGAGGTCGTGGCCTGATCAATCGGCGCGTTGAACTTTTGAATTGAACTGAGCGATTCGCCCAGGCGTTCGCGCAATTCGGCGGCGGCCAGGCCAAGCGCTTTGAGCACGTTGTCTTTGCTGTCGGCTTCGACCAGCGTTTGGGCGAAGCGTTCGCCGCTTTGCGCGTTGAAGGCTTCGAGCGTGATCGAATAGTGGCGGTCGAGTTTGTTGATTTGCCCGCCAATGGCCGCTTTGAGGCCCAGCCGCAGGGCGATCTCACGGGCGATCTCGCTGGTGAGGCGCTCATCGGCCTTGCGATTCATGAAGCGCAAGGTCTCGCGCACTTTGTCGTCGCCCAGCAAATTCAGGAAAGGCGATTGCGCCAGTTGCACCGATAAGGCTTGCTTGAGCGTGCGGTCAAATACCTCTTCGCCCGTGGCATTGCTGATGTCGGCCAGCAGGATCGTGTCTTTCTCGGTCAGCGTGAGTTTCGTGCGGAAGAATTGGTAGCCGGCGAAGAAGCTGCCCAGCACGACGGCCACAGCCAAGCTGCCCAGACCAACGCGGCGCCATTTCGAAGGCGGTTCGGGCGGCGGTGGAATGGCTGGCGGGGCGTCCAAATCCAGCGCGGGCTCAAGCTCAGAGCCAGCGGGCGATTGCGCATATGCGGTGTAATTGCCGGCCTCACGCGCAGCGCCGTGGCCGTGTTCGCCGGGGCGTCTGGCGCCACCGCTATCAGCCGGTTGGCCCGCCGCAACCGGTCTATAAGACGGCGTGTTGAAACTGCCGGTCTGCGCGCGTTGCGAACCGCTGCGCTGGCCCGCGCCCGCGCCGGAGCGGCGTCCTGAACCGCCTGAGTTTGACCCGCCGTTGCCGCCTGCATTGACAGGACGGTTGTGGCCACTGGGTCCCCGCCCTGAATTGCTGTTTAGCTGCAGGCTGTCTTCACTGGCCAGCAGTTCACCGCCGAGTTCGTAATCGGGCAAATCGCTGACCGCTTCGGCAAACTCATCTGCCGCCGCTGAAGCGCGCTCGGGCCGGTAATGCGGGGTCTTGGCCAGCATGCGATTGATCAGGTTTTCGACCTCGGTCGGAATGCCGGGCCGTTGCAAGGACAGCGGCGGCGGCGTTTCAAGCAAGTGTGAGCGAATCAATTCGTGCACATTCGCGGCTTCGAACGGAAAGCGGCCCGTCAACAGCCGGTAAAGCATGGCGCCCAGGGTGTAAATATCCGAACTCGGGCCGATCTCTTCGCCGGTGCGGAACTGTTCGGGGCTGGCGTAATGCGGGGTGCCCAGCGCGGACGAAACTTGAATATCCACGCTGTCGGCGATGATTTTGGCGAGGCCGAAATCGAAGACTTTGATCCGTTCGCTGCCGTCGGGGCGTCTGGTGATCATGATGTTGGCCGGTTTCAGGTCGCGGTGGATGATCTTCAAATCGTGGGCCGCGTCCAGCGCGGCGGCGACCTGCTGCAACACAAACGCGATGCGCTGATAGCTGAGATAACGGCGCGCGCGCAATTCGGCTTCCAGCGTATGGCCGTCCAGCCATTCCAGCACAATATAGGCGATGTGATCTTCGGTTTCGCCCGCGTCATAAATGGTGGCGATGTTCTCGTGCGAGAGGCGGCCCGCCAGTTGCGCCTCGCGGGCAAACAAGTAGGGCATGTCCGCGTTGTTGACGGCGATGTTGGGCAGCAGGATTTTGAACGCCACCGGCCGGTGCACGCCGATTTGATGCGCGCGATAGATGGCGCTCATGCCGCCGACGGCGGCCAGCGCGGTGATTTCGTATTTGTCGGCGACGATACGGCCGGTCAACCCATAAAGGTCTTTGAGCGAAAGCGGCTCGCCGTCTTCCAAACAAAACGCCTGGCCGGGCGGATAAGAGCGCTGGCATTTTAAGCAGTACTTCATCTGGCACCTCGTTGAGGATTCCCGGCACGCCGGGAATTTTGCGCTTTCAACTTGCGTATGCAACTGGTCACGTATGCAACTGGTCGCGCCTTCAGCCGGGTGCTGGCGCGCCTGCCTGGTTTTCAGGCGCGTCAGCGTAAGACCGTGCTGAACCGCTGCGCTGACTGATCTTCCAGTGCAGCGCGCGGCTGGAAGTGGTTTGCTGTTGAACCGGACCAGCCGCTTACGCCGCCACGCCAGCAAAGAGATAGAGGGCAAACGCCGCAGCCAGCAACATCAGCAAGATGGTCAGCGCCAGCCCTGGCGGGTCGTGCCGCAAGGCTCTGACCGCCTCTGTCACGGCGCTGAAATTCAGATTTCGGACGTAAGGCGCCAAGAGTTTGTCCGGCATGGGGCTTGGGACCGTAGTACCTGGGGCGGTCTGGCTGGCAATGCGGTCGCTGAGCGCAACAAAGCTCACGCTTGGCGGCTGGTTGAAGGTTGGGTCTTGAGCCAGCGGCGGGGCCTTGGCGCTGGCCAGTGGGATCACGACGGCTTCTGCTGCGGTCGCAATGCGGTGGTTGAATTCGTGCCAGCCATTGTGAGCGCGCGGTGCGCCCGCAAGCGGGCGGTGGTTTGGGGCAAGCTGATGAGCACCTTCGTGCTTCAAGCGATGGTTCATTGTCTCCTCCACTAGGGGTACCCGCGTGTGCGACGCGGGGGTGCGTGATCGTGGTTGCGGAGAGGCAGCAGAGGCCTTTCCATGAATTGCAACTCAACGGCGCCTTGCGCTTGAAGGCCGGGTGGGGCGTTTTCAAGGGCCAATGTCCGTTGAGAAATGACGATGGAAAAACGGCACCACACCGCCAGACATAGTCGTTCTCAAGGCTTATGAAGCGGTGTGTCACCGAGGCGTTGCGGCAAGCGCGCTGCGGGACAAAACATCCAGCTTCGCGCGGGCCCGTTGTGGCAAGCACCGGCGTGGCTTGCATAAGTCCTGCTTACTTCAAAAGAGCAAACTCCTTCCGGGCTTCGGCGACGATGGGCAAATCGGCGTCGGCTCCTTGCCAGAGCGTAAAGAAATCCTGGTAATAACTGCGGGCGCGCGCGCGATCATGGGCCGCTGCCTGCGCCCGGCCCAGCGCCAGATGGGCGAGCGGATAAAGCATCGAAACCGCGTCAGCACCGCGCTGGTCGAGAATCTTTTGAAATTCAGCCGCCGCTTCCGGGCCGCGCTTGAGTTGCAGCAGCGCCGCGCCCCGCACCCAGTTGTAATAGTGCTGCGTGCCGTCCGCATAGGCCGCCGCCGGTGCCAGCAATGCCAGCGCCTGTTCGGCCTGGTTGTTTTGCACCGCCCGCCAGGCGCGCGTGAGCGGCAGCCAGATGCGGTTGAACAGCAGGTTTTGCGGACGCTTGTGGCTTAGCTCGTTGGCCAGTGTTTGCGCCTGGCCGGGTTGGGCGGCGAGCGCATAGGTAAACGGCCCGAACGGCAGATTGCGGTTGAGGGCGTGGCTCAGAAAGCCGTCAGGCGCGAGCCGGTCGGCTTCATCCAACAGTTTCATCGCGGCGGTTTGCTGGCCGCCGAGCGCCAGGCGCAGGCCGGCGGCGAGGGCGTAAGCGGCGCTCAACTCTGCGCGCCCGCGCTGCTGATTCAAATCAATCGCCTTGCGCCAATCGCTGACGGCTTGCTTGAGGCTGCCATTGGCGGCGGCCACCTGGGCCTGCCAATCCAGGGCTTTGTCTTCGAGTTGCCGGGCGCGCGCCCAATCAATTTGCTGTTTCAACAATTCGCCGTTGCCTTGCAGAAAGGCCAGTTGGAAGAGCGCCGTGCGCAGGCCCACGCCGTCCAGCTTTTGCGCCAGCGTTTGTTCGATTTTCTGTTTGGCTTCGGCAAAGCGGTTCAGCCGGATCAGCGCGCCGGCCCGCAAGGTGTGCGCCGTGAGTTCGTTGGGATTGAGCTTGAGCGCGCTCTCGGCTGCGGTCAACGCCTGTTGCGGCTGGCCGTGTTGCAGCAGCAACTGGGCCTGGCCGATATGCGCGAGCGCGTCATTCGGATAGGTCTGCGCCATTTGGCGGTAGGTTGCGAGCGCCTGGTCGCTGTCGCCGCTCACGACCGAATGGTAGAGCGCGCTGATCGTCAGGCGCTCGCGTTCGCTGACACGTGCGCGCAGTTGGTAAGCCTTGGTGGCATTTTCGGCGCTCAAGCGGGCCTGCCCGGTTTCGGCATAGAGCCTGCCGAGCGCGTGGTAAGGCATGGCGAAGTTCGCATCGAGTTCGAGCGCGCGTTGATAGAACGGAATGGCCTCGAAGGGATTGGCTTGCCGGTAAAGCTGTTCGCCGCCGAGCGTGTAAGCTTTCAGGGCGTCGAGCGAGGCGGTGGTGGCCTGTTCGATGGGCGCGTTGAATTTTTTGACGCTGCTAAGCGATTCGCCCAGTTCGGCCCGTAAATTGAGCGCCGCCTGACCCAGCGCTTTGAGCACTTGGTCTTTGCCGGCGGCTTCGGCCAGCGCGCGCGTGAGTGTTTCGCCGGTCTGGCTGTTCACCAGTTCGAGCGTCAGGCTGTAACTCTGATCGAGCTTGTCGAGTTGGCCGATCAGCACGGCTTTCAAGCCGCGCCGCAACGCGACTTCGCGGGCGATGTCGCGCGTCAGCCGCGTGTCGGGCTGGCGGTTCATGAAGCCGAGCGTCTCGCGCACCTTGTCTTCGGCCAGCAAATTCAGAAAGGGCGATTGCGCCAATTGTGCGGCCAGCGCGGGTTTGAGCGTTTTGTCGAAGACCGCTTCGCCCGTCGTGTTGTGGATGTCGCCCAACAGGATGGTGTCTGTCGCGCTCAACGGCGCGCGGCTGCGCCGGATCAGCGAGAAGAGCGCCAGCCCGATGGCCAGCGCGCAGACCAGCACGAGCGCCACTTTCTTTGGGTCTTTGGCGGCCTTGACCGCTTGGGCGGCAAAGCGGCTGGCCGTGAAACCAGCCGGCAACGCCAGATTGGTCGTGGTGTTCGAGGTCACACTGCTCGCATTCGAACCATTGGCGGCGTTGATCGAAACAAACGTCGCGCCAGCCAAAGTTGCGGGCGCTAACTCAAGCGCTTTGAGCTTGCCGGTCGTCAGGGTTGCGGTATGGTTCCCGCTTGGGTTGCCATTCGACAGGCTGGCGGCTGCGGCCGCGCTCGTCTGGTTGCCGGAGTTGGAGGCGCTGGTTGGCACGGCAGGTTGGCCGGGCTTGCTGCCGTATTGGCCGCTCTGGTGTTCGCTGAAATTGCCAAAGGCCGAGAGTGACCGCGTCGTGTAGTTGCCCGAAACGGTGCGCGTGGCGAAACCGTTGGCCTGACTGCCCGCGCTGCCAGCGGCGCATAATTCGCCGCTGGAAAAATGTTCGCGCAGCGCTTGTTCAAAGGCCTCGATGGCTTCACCCGCGCTGGCCGGGCGGTAATGCGGCGTCTTGGCCAGCATGCGATTGACCAGGTATTCGACTTCGGTTGGCGCCTCGGGCCGGCGATTGCGCAAGGGCGGCGGCGTGTCGAGCAGGTGCAGCCGAATCAAGGCGTGCACGCTGGTCGCCTCGAAGGGCAAAAAGCCCGTCAGCATGCGATAGATAATCACGCCGAATGAATAGATGTCGGAGCGTCCGTCAATCTCTTCGCCGATGCGGAACTGTTCGGGGCTGGCGTAATGCGGGGTGCCCAGGGCCGACGAAACTTGCAGGTCGGTGCTTTCGCTGGTGACTTTGGCGAGGCCGAAATCGAGCACCTTGACCAGGTCGCGGTCTTCGTCGCCACGCGACTCGCGCGGCAGAATCATAATGTTGGCCGGTTTCAAATCGCGGTGGATGACGCCGTGGGCGTGGGCCGTGTCGAGGGCGGCGGCAATCTGGCGCAAGAGGTGCAGCATGCGCTTGAAGCTCATCTGTCCTTGCGTTTGGCCTTGCGTTTGGCCTTGCGCTTGGGCTTGCGTTTGAAATTCGTCTTCGAGCGTTTTGCCTTCCAGCCACTCCATCACGATGTAAGCCAATTCGTCGGGCGTGCGGCCCGCATCGTGGACGGTGGCGATGTTCTCGTGCGTTAAACGCCCGGCGGTGCGGGCTTCGCGTTCAAAGAGCGCCAGCATGGTTTGGTCGTTGACGGCCAGGTTGGGCAGCAGAATCTTGAAGGCGACTTGGCGCTCGACCCCGATTTGGCGGGCGCGGTAAACGGCGCTCATGCCGCCAATCGTGAGCAGCGATTCGATGCGGTACTTGTCGTTTATGATGCGGCCCGTCAGGCCGTAAAGGTCTTTGATCAGCAGCGCTGCGCCATCAGCCTGGCAAACGCTTTGCGAAACGGCGTAATTACGTTGGCATTGCGGGCAGTATTTCATGCAAATCTCCAGACCACCAAAATCGAAAACACCTCACCGCATACTGCTGAGCGAAGCACGGGTAACAAAGGATCGGGGAATGCGTGGGATGCGTGAGATAAGTGGGATGCGCCTGCTTGGTTCGCACGTGAGCGCGGCGCTTGCTGGCGCTGATTTTGGGGAAGCCGGCAGCCGTTCTTGCAAGTGAGCCAAAGCGTTCGTGCCAGGCGCCGTCATTGACAAGTCAATGGGCGCGGGCCGCTGGCACACTAGCGTAGCGCGGCAATTTCACGTTTCGCGGCGCTGAACACCGGCAGGTCGGCGTCTGCTTCGCCCCAGACTTTTAAGAAAGCTGCGTAATGTTTGCGGGCTTCGGAACTGTCGCCTAACTGCGCATAAGCGCGCGCCAGCCCGAGTTCGGCCAGCGGGTAAAAGACCGATGACGGTTCCCAGCCGCGATGGGCCAACACTTTTTGGAATTCGTCGGCGGCCGCGCGGCCTTTATTCAATTGCAGGAAAGCCTGGCCGCGCAGCCAGACCGAGATATAAGCGGACGCGGGATCATAAGTGCTGGCTGCCTGTAAAGCTTCGATGGCCTTTTCAGGCTGCAACTGTTTGAGCGCCAGCGCGGCGTTGGTCACGGGCAACCAAAGATTGTTGGCTAAGGTGTTATTCGGCGCCTGCTGCGCCGTCTCAGCGAGCAGCGTTTGCGCCAACTGGATGTCGCCGGTCAGTGCCAAAGCAAACGCCCCATAAGGAGTAGGATTGCTGATGGCGTATTTAACAAACGTATGGCGTGAGACGGCCAGCGCGCCCGTCAACGTCGTGTGCGCTTCGGCGTCGAGGCCGAGCGCCACCTGGCGTAAGGCGTGCATGATTTGCAACCGCACCAGTTGTTCAGGTTGTTTTTGCAATTCAAGGCTGCGCTGGTACAAGCGCGTGACCTCACGTAGTTTGCCCCCGCGCGCCGCGAGTTGCGCCTGCCACTTGAGTGCGCGCAAAGCGTCGGGCTTGCCGTTGGCCCACTCGATTTGCTGTTGGGCCAGGGCCGGGTCGTCCTGCGCTAAACCCAACTCAAAGAGGAAATCGTGCATGGCTAGCGTGTCCAGCTTTTGCGCCGACATGGCATTGAGCGCCGCGCGCGCCTCGTCGAACCGATTGAGCCGGATCAGCAATTCGACTCGATTATGGAGCGCCTGCAAGTTGCGGGGGTCTAGGCTGATAGCCTGCTGCGCCTGTGTGAGCGCCGCTTCAAAGAGCCCCAGCTTGCCCAAGCTGACCGACAGATTGTTGAGCGACGAGCCCGACCGCGGATAAGTTTGATGCGACAGCCGCAAAAGCTCATTCGCCTTGTCCAGATCGCCTTTGACGGTGAAATGATAGAAGAACGAGGCCGTCAGCTTTTCGGATTCACTGACGCGGCCAATCAATTCAAAGGCCTTTTCGGCGTTGGCCGCGCTCAATTCCGCCGCGCCCTTGTTGTAATAGACTGTCGCCAACCCGATGTAAGCGAGCGCGAAGTTGGGATCCAGTTCGACGGCGCGTTGGTAAAGCGTCAGCGCTTCGTTGGGATTGCCGCGCAAACTGTTTTGCTCGCGTCCCATTGAGTAGGCTTTGAGCGCTTCGAGCGAGGCGGTCGTCGCGTCCTGAATCGGTTTGTTGAACTTTTCGATGGTGCTCAGGGATTCGCCCAATTTTTGCCGGAACTCGGTCGCGGCTTTACCCAGCGCGGCCAACACCTGTTCTTTGCCTTGCGCCGCGACCAGCGTATCGCCGAAAACCTCGCCGGTTTGACTGTTAACCGCCTGCAACGAAATGGCGTATTGATTGCCGATCTTGTCTATGCGCCCAATGATGCTGGCTTTCAGCCCTTGCCGCTGGCCGATCTCACGGGTGACGTTGGGTGTCAGCCGCTCGTCCGGCTTGCGATTCATGAACTTCAGCGTCTCGCGCACTTTATCGTCCGGGAAGAGATTGAGAAACGGCGATTGCGCCAATTGCACTGAGAGCGCGTGCCGCAACGCCACATCGAAGACTTCGTCCCCGGTGGTATTGACGAAATCCGCGACCACCACGGTGTCTTTCTCCGTCAGAAACGGTTTGGTGACGAAGAAGATGCTGAGCGTGATGAGCAGCGCGATGACCGCGCTCGCCGTGAGAAATTTGTGTTGCTTGAGCCAGTGGTTGAACCCGCTCGCCGGCGGCGTCAACGCCGAGGTGGCCAATTTGGTCAAGCTCGAATAATCGCTGTCATCGGCATCCGTGGCGGCAGACATACTCAAACCGCCGGCGCGTTGCGAGCGCGCCTGGAAGGCATTGCTTTGGCCAGTGCGCTGCGAGCGGACTTGAAACGCGTTGTCTGGCCCGTTGCGCTGCGAACGGACCTGAAACGGGTTGCCGGTCGGTTGAGCGAAGCCGTCGGCTAAGCTTTTGGTGTGGCTGTTTTGTTGTTCGTGCAATTGCCCTAGCAGTTGTTCGTGCAATTGATTGCTCATCCCGTAAGGCAGGTCGCCCATCAGCAACTCATTCGACAAGTGTAGCGAGGGGTCATCGTCAAGCATCAAGGCCAGGGCCCGCTCGAACATAAAAACCACTTCACTGGCCTTTTGCGGGCGGTAATGGGGGTTCTTGGCCAACATGCGCTGCAGCAGATCGTCTATGGATTGCGGAATTTCCGGGCGCAACTCGCGCACCGGCGGCGGCACTTCGAGCATATGTTGCCGGATCACTTCGTGCACCGAGCCTGAGTTGAAGGGCAGCCGCCCGGTCAACATTTGATAGAGCGTTACGCCCAACGCGTAAATATCGGTGCGCGCATCAATCTCGGCGCCGGTCTGAAACTGCTCCGGGCTGGCGTAATGCGGCGTGCCGACGGCGGTCGAAACCAGCACGTCTTTCGCTTCATCGGCCAGTTTGGCGAGGCCGAAGTCGAGCACTTTGACTTGTTCCTGGCCGTCCTGGCGGCGCGTCAGCATGATGTTGCTGGGTTTGAGGTCGCGGTGAATGATGAGTTTGCTGTGGGCGACATCGAGGGCCGCGCAAATTTGGCGCAACAACACGGCGCTACGTTCCAAACTGATGGGGCCGTTTTGGGCAATCTCGTCTTCCAGTGTTTGCCCATCCACCCACTCCATGGCGATGTAGGCGATTTCATCGGTGGTATGGCCGGCGTCGAAGATGGTGGCGATGTTTTCGTGCGAGAGTTGGCCGGCTGTTTTGGCTTCGCGTTCAAATAGCTTGGCCACGTGTTGCGTGTTGTTGGCCAGATGCGGCAGCAGGATTTTGAAGGCGACGCGGCGGCCCACACCAATCTGCTGCGCCGTATAAACGGCGCTCATTCCGCCGACGCCGACCAGCGCCTCGATTTGATATTTGTCCGCGATGACCCGCCCGGCTAAACCGTAGCGGTCTTTCATGGCGAGAACGGTTCCGTCCTTGGGACAGAAACTTTGGGAATTAGGATATGAACTTTGGCAGTTCGAGCAGTACTTCATCACCACCTCCGACACCTTTCACCGTTGCAAAATGCTCGTGCTCCTACCGTGAGAGGCCATATAGATACTACATCTAATATGACAAAGCGAGCTAATTATTACACTTTATCTGCAAGGACGGCTAGGTTTAATGCTGACACGGGCCGATTTTACAAAATGTGGCAGGCTGTAGGATTGGTTCTGACATGTCATTGTAGGAATAGTAGAAGTTCCGCTGTCTGTATTTGTCGTCAGGGCCCGCTTTGGCTATAGTGACGGCCTGTCGTAAGTTGTTCCCAGATTCCAAACGCCACACCTGAAAAACCGCATGAGCGAGTACGTAAGCCAGATTGCCGCCCACCTACGCCGCGAAGTCCATAAGGTCATCGTCGGCCAGGACGAAATCATTGACCAGGTCATGGTTTGCCTTTTCGCCGAAGGGCACGCGCTGCTCGAGGGCGTCCCCGGCACGGCCAAGACGCTGCTGGTCAAAACCATGGCCCGGCTCATCAACGCCGGCTTCAATCGCATCCAGTTCACGCCCGACCTGATGCCGTCGGACATCACCGGCACCAACGTGTTCAATTTGAGCACGTCGCAATTCACCTTGCGCCACGGGCCGCTTTTTACCGACATCCTGCTGGCCGACGAAATCAATCGCACGCCGCCCAAGACGCAGGCCGCCCTGTTGGAAGCGATGGAAGAGCGCCAGG
>JANOWX010000651.1:0-5876 GCA_031418175.1 Acidobacteriota bacterium
ACGATGGCGATGGCAAAACCGATCTGGCGATTTGGCGTGGCGGCGATAGCAATTGGTGCATCCGCAAATCATCCGATGGCGGATACATTGTGCGGCCCTTTGGCGCCAGTTATGCGCCCTACTTCGACGTGCCGGTGCCCGGCGATTACGACGGTGATGGCAAAGCCGACATTGCGGTGTGGCGTCCCACGAGCGGTATGTGGTACGTGATGCGCAGCATGGTCGAGGCTTACCTGGTACGAGCGCATGGCCAACAAGGAGATACACCCGTGCCAACAAAGTGAGTTTCACTAACTGTCATTTCCCGCAACATCGCAATTTCTGGCAAGTTTCATTTACTGGGTAACAGTTTCTCAACACAATGGGGCAAAGTGGCAAAGTGGCAAAGGAACAAAAAAACCAACCAGATGCGGGCTTTGTCTCTTTGTGTTGAGAACTGTTATCTGCATTTGGCGTTCTATGAAACTTGTCCGTCTGTTCCGTTATTTCCGGCTGTTCCGTGATCTCAAAAAGGCTTGGCTGAAAAGCTCAATCTATGACCGTGCGCGGTGTAGCGGCGCCTGCTGGCGAATTCGAAAAACACGGCGGGACCGATCGTTTTTCACGCGCCAGCAGGCGGTTGCTGCCAGTTTCAATCTAACGGCAGGATGCCGCGCTTCAAGGCAAAGCGCACCAGATCAGTGTGGTTTTGCAAGACAAGTTTGCGCAACACGTTGGCACGATGGCCTTCGGCTGTGCGCGGGCTGATGAAGAGCCGTTCGGCGATCTCGGCGCTGGTGCGGCCTTCAGCGGCCATCTGCAAAACTTCGCGCTCGCGGTTGGTCAGCGATTCATAAGGGTCTTCGGGCACATGCTCGACTTTCTTGACGTACAACTCAATCTCGCGTTCTGAGAGCGGCGGGCTGAGGTAGCGGCGGCCTGCCGCGACTTCTTTGACGGCTTGCACCAAGTCAGCGGCTTGCGAATCTTTGAGCACATAACCCACCGCGCCATTCTTCAACGCTTCGACCACATAGGCGTCGTTGGCGTGCATCGAAAGGATGATCACGCGCGTCTGCGGCGCGGCTTTGCGAACCTGACGCGTGACCTCCAACCCGTTCAACCCCGGCATCATTACATCGGTGATCAGCACTTGCGGCTGCAATTTCTCGACCATGCGCACGGCTGCCAACCCATCGCCGGTCTCACCGACCAGGCGAAAGTTGGGCTCGCTTTCGAGCAGGGCGCGCAAACCCTGGCGCACAATATGGTGATCATCGGCTAACACAATCGTCGGCATGGTCTTTTCTCTTTGGTTGGCAGCAGGTTATTCGTGCAGGGGCAAATCGGCGGTCACGGTCGTCCCGGCGCCCGGTTTGGAAACCACGGCTAATTTGCCACTCAACAAGCGGGCGCGTTCGCGCATGCCTGTCAGGCCAATCGAACTCGCGGCGGCGAGCATGGCCTCAACCTCAAAACCTTTCCCGCGGTCTTTGATTTCCACATCCAGCCCTTCGGCGTCGGCTGCCACGCACACCTCAACCTCGTTGACGCCGGCATAGCGCGCCACGTTGGTCAGCGCTTCCTGCACGATGCGGTAGGCGGCGATCTCCAATTCCTGAGTGAAGCGCTGCCCGGCGAGGAGCCCCGGATGGACAAAGCGCACGCGGATGTTCGTTTGCGTCGTGTAACGGTCGAAGTGCCAGAGCAGCGCGTGCAACAACCCCAGGTCGTCCAGCATCGGCGGGCGCAAATCGAGCGAAAGGTTGCGCACCTTGTTCATCAGGTCGTTGACCAGCGCCTGGGCATCGGGCAACTGCGCATGGGCGGCTTCGGCAGGCAACCGGGTGGACATTTCCAAAATCAGTTTCAAGCCGGTCAAGACCTGCCCCACTTCATCGTGCAATTCGTGGGCGATGTTGCGGCGCTCGGCTTCCTGCACTTGCACTAGGCGCTGCGACAGCTTGCGCAACTCAGCCGTGCGCTCTTCAACGCGGCGTTCCAGGTCGGCGTAGGCGCGGCGCAATTCCTCTTCGACACGTTTGCGCGCCACAGCGTAACGCATCGTGCGCACCAACATTTGTTTGCTGATGCCGGCTTTGAATAAGTAATCCTCCGCGCCCAGCTTGATCGCGCGCAACGCCAGTTCCTCATCGCCGGTGGCCGTGAGCGGCACAATGGCGACCTGCGGGGCTTGCCGGTGCACGCGCAAAAACGTTTCGAGGCCCTGGCTGTCGGGCAAACCGAAATCGAGCAGCACCAGATCAAGCCCGCCTTGCGCCAGCCGCGCCAAACCGGCTTCCAGCGTAGCGAACCATTCGACCGAGAATAGTTCGTCTACATCAGCGATGAGGGCGATGATGATCTCGGCGTTTGACGGATCGTCTTCGACCAATAGCACGTGAGTTTTTTCAGCACTCATCAGTAAGCTGCTCCTCTAATTTCACTTTCTTTTGTTTTGGATGGTAAGCGGGCGGGATTATAGCAGCCCGCTTATGTTTGAGAAATCGCTGGCACTGGCTGGCCAAAACAAAAGGCTGAGCACTTCGGGGCGCACTCAGCCTTATTCCGTATTCTGATTGATATGCTGGCCTTATTTCAGCGGCGGCATCTTATCGCCGCGCCGCGCCAGCACGCGCAGCCCCTTGGCGTCCTTGATGAAGATGCCGACTTCGGCATTGCGGTACTGTCCATAAAAGACCAACTCGGCTTTGTCATTGAAGGCCATTTGCACAAAGTTATTCAGGATTTCGTCAGGCTTGCCGCCGGGCACTTTCTGATCGGTCAGCGCCACCGTTTCCAACCCCTTGGCCGTCTTGATGAACAAGCCCTTCGCACGGCCCGGGAATTGACCGACAAAGGCGATCTCGCCCCGGCTGTTGATCATCGGCGCTGAGAAATCGTGGAAATTATAGTTCGTCCCCGGAATCGTCTCGCCGCTGCGATAAACCAATTCGACCGGGCCGTTGGGCTTTTTCAAAAACAAGCCGCGTCCATTGTTGGGGCCATCGAAGAAGGCCGCGAAAACCACATCGCCATTGTTATTGATGCCCGGCGCGCGTTGGCCGAAACCGATGTAATTGCCTTCTTTGATCGCCGTCGGCTTGCCTTGAAAAGCAACCAACTCGATGCCTGTTTTCCGCAAGACAAAGATGCCGCCGCCGTTGCCGACGCGCGAGAACCAGGCGATTTCGCCACGTTCGTTGAGCAGTGACGGATAGTAATGCTCGGAAAAAACGCCTTCTTCGCCGTTGCCGATCTTTTGGCCGCTGCGCGCGATCAGGTTGAGTTTGCCTTGATCGTAGACAAACAACCCTTTCCCGTCAGGGTCGGTGTACATGCCGATGAATGCCGTAGCGCCTTTGGTGTTGGATGAAGGGTTGGCCACGCCGCTGAAAAACGACGGCATATTCGGCACTTCTTCACCGAGGCGCAGCAGCACTTTCAAACCCGCCGCAGTTTTATGAAAGAGCCCCTGGCCACGGCCCACGTATTGCGCCACGTCCAACGAACTTGAGACCTGCGGCATGGGAGCTTTGCCTGCCAGCGAACCCACAAAGGTCAATTCGCCTGCTTCGTTGATAGCTAAATTGGTAATGCCGGTGAGTTCATCGGCCAGATTGGTAATCTTTTCGCCCTCGCGCGTGAACTTCCAGGTGCCATCGGCGGCGCGCTGGAAAACGGCCTGCCCATAGCCTTGCGGAGTGCCGGGCGCGGTGAACAAACCGATGAAGGCTAAATCGCCTTTGCTGTTGAGCACCGGATAGCGGAAGTTGCTGAACTCATCCGGGCCGGGCTGGCGCGGCGTGGGGGCGGCTTCGGGCGCCGCCGATTTTTTGGTGATTGCCACCGGATCGTCATCGGCCGCCGTAGTTGCCGCCGCCGGTTTGGGTTTGGCTTCCTGCTGTTTTTGCTGCCAGGCGCTGACAGCGGCGTTGCCAGACAAACACAAAGCCAGCAACGCAGTGCTTGAAAAATAAAGAATCGTGCGGTGTGGATTACGCATAGAAATGAATGCCTCCAATTGGTCTTCCCGGAATGTTCCAGTTCGGATTTTCAGGCGGGGCGGTCAGAGCGAAACGCTCGGCTCAATTTGAAGCCGCTTTATAACACAGGGCTGAAGCGCATGCGAACAGCACGCAGCGGCGGGCTTAGGACTTCAGCGCCAAATCAACCGTCTGCTGAATGTAGTCCTTAAAGGCGGGGCGCATCCCTTTGATGTGCTGCAACAGTTGGCCGTCCTTGCCGATGATGAAGGTCTGAGGAATCGGCCCGCGCGGGTCAGTGCCGTTGAAGGCCATAAACATCGGCACCGGCGAAAAGCCGATCTTGTAGTTAATCTCGAATTGTTTGGAAAAGGCTTTGACCGCCTCGCGGAACTGCGCTGGGTCTTCAATGGTCAGGCCGATGATTTCGACATCTTTGTTGCCCCGATAGGTTTGCTGCAACGCGACCAACTCGGGAATCTCGCGGCGGCATGGCCCGCACCAAGTCGCCCAGAAGTTGATCACCAAAACCTTGCGCCGCCCCAGCAGCTTTGACAGTTTGACATTCGGCCCATCCAGCATAGCCAAATCAAAATCTTTGCCTTGCGTCAGGTCGGTCACCTTGGTCGGATTCGTCACGGCAGGCGCAACCACAGGCGCAACCACAGGGGCAGCCACCGCAATGCTCGCAACTGGTACCGCCGGCACGGACGCCGCTGCCAGTGCGGGGTTCGCAACTACTACGGACGCCGCCGGACTGGGTAAGGCCGCCGTTGGCTTGGTGCTCGCTGGAGTATTGGACGCGCTTTGCTGCTGGCAACCCAACAGCCCGAGCGTGCAGGTCAGTACGAAGATAAAGGTGACGGATTGACGGATTGAAAAATGGAACTGCTGCATGGTGTGCGCTTGCCTTTGTTTTGAATTCAAACGTTGCGGGGTTGTAACCGCGCGCATCATAGCGCGCGGCCAAACAGACTGGCAACCGGGGCTTAACCAACAGCCAATCACCTGGCCACGCTCAATGCGTAGCTTCCAACGCGGCTTCCAACGCCGGACGGCCACGTTTCGGCTCCCAACCGATCAAGCGATTGGCGATACGGCCATCACGGCTGAAGACGTATGTCTGCGGCGTTCCAGTCGCGCCGCCGGTCATCAGCTTGTATAGATTGGGCGGCGCAAAATAAACCGGATAATTCATGCGTTCCTGGCGCACGAACGCACTGACGTTGCTGCGTTGCGCCGGGGCATCAATCGTCAACGCCAAGATCACCAAGCCGCGTTGGCGATAGCGGGCAGCCACGTCATTCATATAAGCGATCTGCGCGTGGCTCTGTTCGCAACGTGTCTGCCAGAATTGAATCAGCGCCGGGCGGCCAGCCGTCAACAAGTCGCCAATCGGCACCTCAACGCCGTCGAGCGTCAATAACGAAAAGCCGCCGTAACGCACTTGATCGAGCGGCGAAAGCTGCCGCTTTTGTGTCAGCACAGGTTTCGTTTGCGGCGCGGACTTTGACGAAGAAGCCGATGATTCGTAAATCGGAATGCTGATTGAGGCGGGCGGCTGAGCCGGCGCTGGCGGCGTTGTGGTTTTTGCAGCAGGCGGCAGCGCTTGGCGGCGTTGCGCCAGCACTTGGCCAAGACGCGAATTAATTGAGAACGCCAGTCCTGCACCGGCCAACAGAATTGCGAAAACCCAAAGACGTTTCATACACCTGCACCTTCCCTTTCCAATTCCAAATGCGGTTGGCTACTCAACCCGTTTCAACTTCGATTCCGGCGTTGCTTGGTATGCTGAATGAACTGCGGAATCGCGGGCCCGGCGCCCAGTTCAGTCAGTTGTTGGCGCTGCCCGGCCACCAGCAGCGTGAACACGCGCGCACGCAAGCGGCTGCTGCGTTCGGCGGTCAAATG
>JANOWX010000652.1:0-7258 GCA_031418175.1 Acidobacteriota bacterium
GGGCGGGCGCTGGTCGCGTTGCGGACGCGGCTTTTCCTCAGCTCGCAACTCGGATGTCGGCGCTTGCACCACCAGCCAATCTTGTTGGAGTTGCACGGTCTCGATCTTCAGTCCCCATTCATCGCCCTGACTGAAGCCGCGCAAGGTGAACTCCTTATCGCCGTCGTCGCTGCAATCTTTCCGGCTTTGCATCTCGCTGCTGAAATGCAGCGCGTAGAAAGCTGACAGCTCCGCGCCGCGTTTCTCGAAGTAAAGTTGAATGGGAAATCCGCCAGCAAGCTCGTTTCCATTCTGCTGATCGCAAATGGTGTTGCGCAGGCTCAAGTTGATCGCTTCGAAAAACTTTTTCCTCTCTGGAATCTGATTCTCTAACAGATAAACCTTGAGCTTATCGCGGTTCGGATTTGCTTTTCCGTCTTTGAGGACGTCTGGCTGCTGAATGTCTGGGTGCTGAAGCGTCTCAGCCAGCGATCTCGGTTTGCCATCCTTCCCAGGCAGCAGGTTGGTATCATCAATGCGGACGAATCGCTTGGTGACTTCATCCAGCTTCCGCAATTCAAGGACATGGAATTCCGTGTATTGCGGTTTGCTCGGCGAGCCGCTTTGCTGTCTCAGCTTGAACTGAACCTTGACGTTGCGCCTGAAAAAAACGCTCTGCAACAACAAGATTATTTCGATTTCGGTTTCCCCTCTTCCTTTATCCTTCCACGTCACCTTACTGTCTTTGTGGGGAATAGCATCAAGTACGAGCAGCGGCGGCAGCTTACCGTCTTTGGCCTTGCCCAGTTCGTCCAGGTTATGGAATACGACGCGGTCAACGCCCTCGAAAGGCAACCCATTCACATCAGCCACTGGCTCGCGTGGGTCTGCTTTGGAGGTCGGGCCTTCCACTTCCAGCCGTTGCCCCGTCGTAACGAAGTGGCGTGGTGGTAGATAGTCCTTTTTCGCCTCGTCCCAGCGGTAAGCCGTCAGCACCCGAACGGGTTCGTTGCGGTCAGCCGCTCTGGGTAAATTGCGTTGTTGTTGATTCTTTTTCGCCATGACTGTTCCTCTCGCTGGACACGCGGATACCGTGCATTGGGACGGCAGGCTGAAACTGTTTTCAGACCTGCAGGCGCTGTTAAAAGTTCAGGCAGCTAGGGCAATTTTTTGTTGATCTGGTAAAGGATGAAGCTGCGTTTCGCTAGTGCGCTCGACGAATTCATCAATGTCTTGGCGGCATCGTTGTCGAGTACTACGCTCACCGAGCCAGCGGCGGCGGAAACGCCAGCCATGATCGCAGCGGCTTTGCTCGGCGATTTAATGATCTCCACAAGGTCTTTCAATCCACCGCCCAACACACCGGCAAATCCGAACCACAGTTTGAGCGTCTTGGCCTCGTCGCTGTTGAGCAACCCATCGGCCTTGAGTATGTCTATGTATTCTTCATTGGCTTTGAGTACGAACTCTAACGCCAAGTCCTGCACGCTACCGATGCAGAACTCATGCACAACCAGCCCCACCGAAGGCGCTGCAAAGGTGACAGTGCAAATAACCAGTGTCGAACCAATCGAAGCGACGGCCTCCTGCGGGAACTTCGTCGCGGCGCTTTTCAAGGCTTTGGTCATACGCGCCTTGTTCATATCCTGAACGAATTTATTGGTCAGTCCACCAGTGGGCGCAGTCACCTGCTGCGCGGCGACGTGAGCCTCCAGTGCTGTCAGTTCGAACTGATTCCCGTTGGGGCTAAAAATAAGCAAGGCCAAGTAATGGTTGTCATCAAGTTGCAGGTGTAAGCCATAACCTCCCGGCGCTTTGATTGGGCCGAGGTTGACATTCGCTGAGCCAATGACATCCGCAGTGGTACTCGCCATCTTCAGATCGCTCTCAACCAGCACCTTGCCAACGGCCTTGACAGTGATGACCACATCTTCGTCTTTTGCATAAAGATTTTTTTGGAAGCTAACAGTGAGATCGGCCAGCGGTGCGTACATCGCGCTTTTACCAACGGCCATTGAGCGCGCATGCATTTGTGGAAAATTCGCGCTGTTGGCTTGGCCTAAGCGGGCAGGCGGGCTGACAAGGCCAACCGGTAAAAGCGGATGAGCAAAACAGAACAGCGGCGCTAACGCCAATACTACGTAACCTGGAAGCATAGCCGACCTCCACGCGTAAACTGACGGTGATTAGATGAAAAACAATTGCTTGCCCAGCAGTGCTGAAAGCGGCTGTTTGTACTTCAGGCAGGCGGCTCTTATTAATCCACAACTGGCGGTTCGTCAAGGTAAATGCCGTGCGGTTCTCGCTCAGCGCGAAAATACTCCTCACGCAGGGTCCACTATAGTGGCAGCGGCCAAATAATGCGTTGCGGGCGTCCGACGCTTGTCGGGCGCGCTTTCCTCAAAGTGGGAAGGGCTCAGGCTGTTAGCGAAGCTACAGTTGTTTGCGGAACTACCCACAAGTTCGGAACAACTCTATTTGTTTTTTGTGTAATCGGGTCAGCCAGGCTACTTCACTCGCTCGCCGATTCGTAACCATCGGCAGAAGGATGAGAAACGTGGCTGGCTCGTACCTTCACACCAATTGCGCTTGCAAGTTCGTCTCCTCCCGCAGAAAACCTGTCGGCGGCAAGAATCGCCGGCGCAAACCGGAAGCCGGAGAGCCTGTCATGCAAATCGGCGAGCGAAACCAAATAAGGCGTCCACGTCGCTGTCACGCGGAATTCTTCCGGTAAATTTTGCAGGTCTTGCTGCAAAATAAACGCGTAGGCTGCCAATGACCCATTGTCATTGGCAAAAACGATTTTCCAATACTCGCGTGGAATTTTGATGTTGACCGGCCCAAAATCATCTTTCCCGGCAAAGATATTGTCATCCTCCGCAAAAATCGGCCCCGCCCAAACATTCAGTTTCTCAGCCTTGGCTTGTCGCTGGATTTCATTTTCCAAATCGCCCCAATTGTCTTCACCCAAAGCCGACCGATTGAATTCTCCGACTTGCGGCGTGCAATTCGTGACGTGAAAGGTGTCGCCATTCGCACGCACGATTTGTTCGCGCGAGTTCCCCCAACACACATCTTCGCGTCGTGTCACATGTCCTTTATCGAAGGCCCCGCCATCCTTGGTATAAAACACATCCGGCAATTGATCTTGCTGCCGCAGGCGCGGATCCGTCAGCCACTTCTCCTGGTCGTTAGGGCCAAGGCCAGTCAAGCCATCCCGGCTGTAATCACCCGGCTCCGGGCGGCGTTTCGCAGTAGAGTAATCCAGATTGGCGGCGGTAAAGAGCGCCAACCGGCGTCTCTTGTTCAGCACCACCGTAAAGTGCTCGTAGGGAATTTCGTGGCTGCCATCCTCCATTTTGGCAACGAGACTGGCGTTCGTGACTTCCGGCAAAGGCGCGGCCACGCCCAGAAACGCAGCGTCATAGCCCGTGCGGTTGGTGTAGTCTCGATCCACGATAGGATAGCGCAAGGCCTCAGTTCCGGCTGGCGGGGCAGGCAAAATTGCAGGCCGGACAGTGGCATCCGGCTGAGGCGATAGCGCGGCGGGATTCAACGCACCGCCCAGCGAGAGCGAGAGTTGCAACTGCAAAGGAATCGTCAGTACCGCGCCGTTCGCGGCATTCACCACGTTGGTATTCTCATGCGGTGTGACAGCGGGGATGACGACATTCCCGGAAAGCACGTTTGCCATAATATCTCCTCCTTGCATGGCTTGGAATAATTCGCCAACGAGCGGATTGTTGATGTTTAAGTTGGCGCGCAGATAAGCGCACAAAACGCTGATTCTAAGCCCTTCGTTGGCGATCCAATTGACACGACTGTCATCCACGCCTTCCAATGAAGCCACCGTACTGCCATCGCGCAACACGTAGCGGCCCGCTTCATCGCGCTGCGCCGCGCCTGAATGATGCAATGCCACCACTTGAAAAGAGTCGTTGAAAGCGGGAGCGCCGGAAGACCCCGGTGCCGTATCGCTCTTGTACCAAATAAACTGCTCTTTGATTTTTTCCAACCGGTTTTCGCGAATGGCGAACTGCCGCCGCTCACCACCGGGGTGCTGAATAATCGTAATGGACTCGCCTTCGCGGATTTTATTGAGTTGCGCAATCAAACGGTGATACCCGAATTGCGCCAGCGGCGTGCGTCCATCCTGGGCAAGCTGTTCCACTGCCACGAGCGCAAAGTCCAGCGCCTGATTGGCGAAGTAAAAACGGTTGCCGCGAATCGCAAAGCGGTAAGAAGCCGCAGGGTTTCCTGCAATGTCCAGCACATAATTGGCTTCAGCGATTGCGTTAGTAGTTTCCTCTTGCGCCTTAAAGACATGCCAGTTCGTCAGAAGCAACTGTGGCGACACCATAAACCCCGTTGCCCACCCGCGTTCACGCGCTGCCCCATCGCGTAGCGTGATACGCATCACAGGCTTGGCTGCCATAAGCGCCCGCTGCAAGAAAAACTCATCAACCAGATCATTATTGCCCAGCAGACGTTCCAACTCTGTCGTACTTGGTTTCGCTCCACTTAACGAAAGGTTGGCCGCCCTACGTGCTAGAGTCAGGTCGGGTGCAACAGTTGGCACGGATATAGCAGGCGGTTGTAACAAGGCTTCGACAGCGGGTTCTGGCGGATGAGAGAAAAGCGGCCTTTTCATTTCCGGCGGCATACGCTCTTCCACTGCTGCAAGCAGGCTAGATTGAAGGATCATGGCTCACCTCTAGGAATAAGACGTTGTTGTACGCGCAAGTTACGCCATCCGGCGCAACCAATTGACAAGAGTAAACGAAGGCTTGTGCCACTGAGAACAAACTGGCAAAGCAACTATACCACCGCCAATAAAACTTACCAATGCTCTTGATCTTAGCCTTGCCATTCGCTGCCATTCGCTATTGGTTGCAACGGACTGCTCTTGCATTTCGCGGCGATGCTCTCCTCAACAAAAACTGGCGGAAGGCACCGATTCTGCGTAAGGTGTGCGGCAACTCGGATTGAGAGCAACGGGCGGGCATAGTTGTCTGGTAGTTGCAACGGCTAGGATTCGCCTGCGCCTGCTTGGGCAAGCTCTCACTCCGAGAAAGCATGGATAGGGTCACACGAAAAATACGCTGGAAATAGTAATGGGAGCCGTTGGGCTCCCAATCTTCAGCAGCGTCCTCAGCCATTGGGGTATTTTACCGCTGCTAGTTGCCACGAATTATACGCCGCCTCTCAAAGCAGTCAATTGCCGAAGCGTGCTTCCACTCCGCCAAAATTTGAGCGGGCAGCATGCCGTAGAAAAGGAGAGCAACGGTATGCCTACGTTCACGGCGCAACGCAACAAATCCGGTTTCTGCCGCGTTACGAAACAGCAACGCTGCCGAATCTGTGGCAAGCCTGACTGGTGTTCATTCTCAGCGAACGGGGCCTTTTCAATCTGTATGCGCATTCGCGCTGGCGCAGTAAAAATCAACCGGCACGGCGGCGGAATCTTCCCGCACGAAAACGCTGACGTATTGACTCAGGTATCATCGCGCTATCCTGTCGCGCTTACCAACCCGCTTGCGCCAATCAAGGTACGTGATTTCGCCTATCGTTGGCTGATCGAGCATAGCCCTGCCAGGCGTTACCACCGCGCCTTGATCGCCGAGCCGCGCGGTTTGCTGGCACGCGGATTCAACGCCGAGCAACTTGACCGATACGGTGCTTTGCCGAATCGCGTGAGTGAACGCGATGAATTGACTCAGCAACTCCTGCACGCCACGGGTCAGCAGTTCCCTGATTGCATTGCGCTCAACGGCATCCCTGGGTTTTGGGAAGACGAACACGGGGCGCATCTGTGGCAGCCTTACCTCGACCGTGCCGTGCGCTTGCTTATTCCCGTGCGCGATGAATGCGGACGCATCCAAGCCTGCCAGTTGCGCCATCCGCGTTCACGCAATGCGCGTTATTGCTGGCTTTCTTCCGCGAAACTGCCCAACGGCGCAGGCTCCGGCAGTCCTTTACATTTCAATTTCCAATTGGATGCGTTGCCACGGGGCGTGCCCATCTTCATTGTCGAAGGGTTCCTCAAAGCCGATGCGCTGGCGGCCTTGCGACCTGACACGCCCATCATTGCCACGGGTGGCGTTGCGGCCAATCACGCCGAGATCATTCGCCTTACGCAAGCACGACCCGTGGTCGTGGCCTTCGATCAGGATTACCACACGAATGAAACCGTCTGCCGGCATTTGGCTGCGTTGCTGGCTGCGCGCATTGCCAATGAAGGGACGGTGGATTCCGCCCGCGTTGCCGTGTGGCCGCGCCCGGCAAAGGGCATTGATGATGCGGCGCTACTCGGCTTGCCCTTATCTTTTCTCAGTGTTGCTGAATGGTACGGTCAGCTACGCATGGACTTTCGCGCACTCGTCGCAGAAGGTTGGCAAACACGCGGATTGGCATTGCCTGGCTAGCGGATCACTTCCCACAGCGTAGTTTCGCGCGTTAAACCGCAACGCAATTTTAATTTCAGCCACGCCTTGCGTTACCCAATTCGTAGCCCGCTATACTCGCCGCCGTGCCTCAATTGAATCGCCTGACCCCGAACAGGCGTTAGCCCTAACTCCGCAAAGACGCGCGAAGCTGCACCTCCCGCATCCCACCGCTTCCGCCGTCCACGTTCTTCAACAATTCACAGGGAAAAAAACATGAACACGTTGCCCATCAGCAGCGCGCCGATAGTAATGCGCGCCGCCTTATTGCCCGCTCGTCGTGTCACCATACACGGCCCACAAGCCAACACGTTGGCTGTCGAACTCGCCGCGCAAGCCGCTGGTGAAAATCGCACCGTCGTCTTCCTTTCCGGCGACAATCGCTTTGACCCGTATGCCGTCGCGCGTTATGCGCGTTTACGCGGATGGAGCGAAACCGCCGTGTTGCAACGCATCCTAATCGCACGCGCTTTCACGGCTTATCAACTCGTAGAACTGCTTGCACGGCTCAAGCCCGCTGATATTGCCGGGCCGGTGATCGTCTCCGGCATCTGTACGACTTTTTTTGATGAAGACCTCTCGCACACCGAAGCCGCGCGGCTGTTCTATCGTGCGCTTTGGCATACGCTTGAACTTTCACGGCACGGCTTGACGCTGCTGTTTGCCGAATGCGCGACGGGAGAAAAGACGCGGCGCGCGCACTTCCTGACCGATCTCTATCGCGCTTCGCATGCGACCGTGCGTTTGAGCGACAAGCATACCTGCACGCTTGAACAGCGCAGCCTGTCAACCAAATCAAATCTGCCCGCCTTGCCGGAGGCCGCGTAATGGGGCGC
>JANOWX010000653.1:0-14675 GCA_031418175.1 Acidobacteriota bacterium
GGACAGACTTTAGTCTGTCCTAGGTCTGTCCTGCGTCTTTTCGCATACAGCCGGACAGACTAAAGTCTGTCCTACAGTTCGTTTTTGATTTAGACGCGGCGGCGTTTCGGCGGACGACAACCGTTATGCGGAATCGGCGTCACGTCACGGATCAACCTGATTTCAATGCCCGCTGAATGGATCGCCCGCACAGCCGACTCGCGGCCCGAACCGGGGCCTTTAACACGCACTTCAACCGAACGCATCCCGGCATCACGCGCAATGCCCGCCGCTTTGCTCGAGGCCTGTTGGGCGGCGAAGGGCGTACCCTTGCGCGAGCCGCGAAAGCCCATGGCCCCGGATGAGCATTGCGAGACTAGGTTGCCCTGCAAATCGGTAATGCTGATTAACGTGTTGTTGAAGGTCGCTTGAATATGAACAACTCCTTGCGGAATGTTCCTCTTCTCTTTTTTCTTGAAGACTTTCTTCTTCGACGCTGCTTTCTTAGCTGGCATTCTTATCCCTTTTCAGCTTTGCCATTGTCTGGCCGGTGGCCCGTTAAAGGCCACCGGCCGGAACCTTACTTCTTACCTGCCACTTTCTTCTTCGCCACGGTGGCGCGGCGCGGGCCTTTGCGGGTGCGCGCGTTGGTATGCGTGCGCTGGCCGCGACACGGCAACCCTTTGCGATGGCGTATGCCGCGATAACAGCCGATGTCCATCAGCCGTTTAATATCCAACTGAATCGTCTTGCGCAAATCGCCTTCAATGTTGCCTTGCGCATCCAGGATGCCGCGAATGCGACTCAACTCTTCCTCGCTCAAGTCGCGGACTTTCTTGTCAATGTTAACCTGCGCTTCAGTGAGAATGCTGGTTGCGCGCGAACGGCCGACACCGTAAATGTAGGTCAAACCGATTTGTGCGCGTTTTTGCGGTGGCAAATCCACCCCTGCGATACGAGCCATTACACTATTCCTCCAGATACATGGCAATAAAGCGGGCGACTATCCCTGACGTTGTTTATGCTTCGGGTTGGTGCAGATCACGCGCACGACACCGTGGCGATGGATGACCTTGCACTTGTCGCAAATCTTTTTGACTGACGCTCTGACTTTCATGAAATATCCTCGGCACTTCTTTACGTTATTGCGGCGTTCTGTGCGTTAGCGCTATTTGAAACGATAGACGATCCGCCCGCGGGTCAGATCGTAGGGAGAAAGCTCAACCAGAACTTTATCCCCGGGCAAAATCTTGATGAAGTTTTTCCGCATACGACCAGAGATATGAGCCAAGACCTGATGTTTATTATCGAGTTCAACCTTGAACATCGCATTCGGCAATGTTTCCAGTACCGTCGCTTGTACTTCTATGGCATCTTCTTTCGACATAAACCTCAGAATTCTTTGGTGGTGCTACAGCGGCCGTGCTGGCCAATTTGCGAAACTGGCATTATAGGTGCGCAAGCCGCATTTGCAAGCAACTCACCGCCAGCCCGCCAATTCTTCATAATACGACCGTGCCATCATCCAACGCAGTCAGCACCAGCGGGCCGTCATCGGTCACCGCAATCGTATGCTCGAAGTGCGATGAAGGCAGGCCATCCTGCGTTTTCACTGTCCATCCATCCGCTTCCATCTTTACGTCATGCCGCCCCAGATTGACCATCGGTTCAATCGCCAGCACCCAACCCGGCTTCAAGGTCGGCCCCGTGCCCGGCCTTCCGTAATTGGGGACTTGCGGGTCTTCGTGCATGCTTTGCCCGATGCCGTGTCCGCAAAACTCGCGCACAATCGTGAAGCGATGTCCCTCGACGAACTGCTGCACGGCATACGAAACATCGTAGAGACGATTGCCCGGCAGCATTTTTTCAACGGCGCGAAAGAGCGATTCCCGCGTGATCTGGGTCAGCCGTTCGACCTCGCTCGAAATTCTGCCGACTGGCACAGTGATCGCGGCATCTCCGACATAACTGTCCAGCGTTGCGCCGCAATCAATCTTGATGATGTCGCCTTCGCGTAACTTGCGATTCGACGGGATGCCGTGCACAACCTCTTCATTCACGGATGTGCAAATCGAACCGGGAAAGCCGCGATAGCCTTTGAAGGTCGGATAGGCGCCGGCGTTGCGAATCTTGGTTTCAGCGTAAGCGTCTAACTCGCGCGTCGAAATGCCTGGCTCAACCATCCGGCGCAGATCGCGCAACGTTTCCGCTACGATCAACCCGGCCTGCCGCATCTTCCCCAGTTCGCCACTCGATTTGCGGATCACCATCTCAATTCTCGTTTACGCTTCTATTGCGAGCAGATCGGGCAGCAAATTGCTCAGGTCGTTGAAAATCTCTGCGACTGGGCGCTCGCCATCAACCGCGACCAGCCGCCCGCTTTTCCCGTAGTAATCAAAGAGCGGCGTCGTGGATTCAATATACGCATGCAGCCGGGTGCCGACTTTCTCTTCGTTGTCATCGGAGCGCTGCGTTAATTCCGCGCCGTCCAAATCGCACTTGCCTGCCTGCCGCGGCGCTTTGAAATAGACGTTGTAGATTTCGCCGCAGACTGGGCATAACCGGCGGCCCGTCAGCCGTTTCAACAGCGTGTCCTTGTGCACGGTGACGCGCACCAACACCACACTGTGCATTTGCCGGTTGGCCATCTCTTCTAACAACTGCGCCTGATTCAGCGTGCGCGGGAAACCATCCAGGATATAACCCGAAGCGCAATCCGTGCGCGACGTTCTTTCAAGGATCACTTCGGCCAAGACCTGATCGCTGACCAGCTTGCCCGACGTTAAAATCTCGCGTAATTCCTGACCCAGCGGCGTCTCAGCCTGCGACATTTCGCGCAGGATGTCGCCGGTAGAGATTTGGGGGTAACCATATTTGTCTGAGAGCAGCCGCGCTTGCGTGCCTTTACCCGCGCCGGGCGCTCCCATTATCACGATGATCCTTCCCATCGGTCTTCTCTAAGTAAACCGGTTATGAAGCCCGGCGACCGCGCAACCGTCCGCCGCGCGGGCCTAAGAACCCATCGTAGTGGCGCATCACCAACTGTGCTTCCAGTTGGCTGATCAAATCCATCGCCACGCCCACGATGATCAACAGGCTGGTGCCGCCGAAATAAAACGATACGCCCAACCCGGTCAGAATCCACGAGAGACCGGGGATCGTCGAGATCACGTTGTAAAGCGGTTCGCCGATGAGGGGCAACGCCTGAATCTTGAACCCGCTGATCATCAATTGCGGAATCAAACAAACGATCACCAGATAAAGCGCGCCCACCGTCGTCAACCGGTTCAGAATGCCGTGCAGATAATCCGCCGTGCGTTTGCCGGGGCGAATGCCCGGGACAAACGAGCCTTGCTTGCGCATGTTCTCGGCGACTTCATCCGGATTGAAGACAATCGAAACGTAGAAGAAGCAAAAGATGATGATGCCGCTGATAAAGAGCAGTTCGTAGACCGGATGCCCGCCGCCCAGCCAGTTGTTGACCGTTTGCAGCCAACCCCAAGTGCCAAAGGTCGAGAGCGTCTGCGGAATCGCCAGCACCGACGAGGCAAAGATCACCGGGATCACGCCCGCGATATTGACCTTCAGCGGCAGGTGCGAAGCCTGTGTCTGGACCATCTGGCGGCCCACCATGCGCCGCGTGTGATTGGTCGGCACCTTGCGCGTGCCGCGCTCGAAGAACACGATGCCCGCCGTCACCAGCAACATCACGATCACCAGAATGATGACGAAGAGCGCCGAGCTGGGGTCTTTGATCTTCTCGAACAATTGCTGCGCGCCATTCGGCAAGCCCACCACGATGCCGGAGAAGATCAACAAGCTGATGCCGTTGCCCACGCCGCGTTCGGTGATCTGCTCGCCGATCCACATAATGAAGACCGTGCCCGCCATCATCGTCAGCACAGCCATGAACGTGAAGCTCGGCCCACCGCCGCCGATCACCAGATTCGGCTGGCGCTGCAACCAAAACGCGATGCCCGTCGCCTGCACGGCGCAAAGCAGCACCGTCAGATAGCGCGTGTAGCGCGTGATCTTCTGCCGCCCAAGTTCACCCTCTTCCTGAATCTTCTTCAGTTGCGGATAGACCGAAGTCATCAACTGAAAGATGATGGACGAGGTGATGTAAGGCATGATGCCGAGCGCAAAGATCGAGATGCGGCGCAGGTTGCCGCCCGAAAACAGGTCGAGCACGCCGAACAAATTGCCGCCCACTTGCTGCCACAGTTGATCCAGCGCTACCGGATCAATGCCCGGCACCGGAATGTGGATGCCCGCGCGATAGACCAGCAACATCGCCAGTGTGAAGAGCACGCGCTTGCGCAGGTCAGGCACGGCGAACATGTTGCGAATTGCAGCTAGCAGTGACTCAAGCATAAAACCCTAAGCTCCAGACAGAGCGCGCATTCGTCGTGGCCCGCTTACGCAGCCTCGACCACGCCCCCGATAACTTCCGCCTTGCCGCCCGCCGCTTCGATCTTTTGCTTGGCAGCGGCGCTGAACCGATGAACCGAGACGCTCAGGTTCTTTTTCAACTCACCTTGTCCGAGCACCACCACCAATTTCGCCATGGATTTGCGCACCAAGCGTTTTTCCACCAAGGCTTCGGGCGTAACCGCCGCGCCCGCGTCAAACAGCCGTTCGAGGTCGGACAGATTTACTTCAGCCCATTCTTTCTTGAAGATGTTGGTGAAGCCGCGCTTCGGCAAACGGCGGTGCAGCGGCATCTGGCCGCCTTCAAAACCCGCTTTGCCCGAATAGCCGGAACGCGACTTTTGCCCTTTGTTCCCGCGTCCCGAAGTCTTGCCCAGACCGGAACCGGGGCCGCGCCCAACGCGCTTTTTCTTATGCGTAGAGCCTTCCGGCGCTTTCAGATTGTTCAAGCTCAGAGCCATATCAACCTCAAATTGCGAATTGCAGACGGCGGCTTGCGGATGGCGGGGATTCCGCATTCCGCATTCCGCATTCCGCATTCCGTTATCCCACAATCCTCAAAAGATGCGGCACCTTGGCCACCATTCCGCGAATCCCCGCCGTGTCAGGGCGCTCAACCGTTTGATTGAGCTTCGTCAAACCCAGGCTGCGGACGATCACTTTGTGCTTTTCGGGCGTGCAGATCGAACTGCGATACCACTAAATCTTGATCTTGTTCTCGCTTGCCATCGCTTACAACTCCTCCACGGTGCGGCCGCGCAAACGGGCGACTTCTTCGGGGCCGCGCATATTCGACAGCGCATCGAAGGTCGCGCGAATCACGTTGTGCGGATTATTCGAGCCCAGGCTCTTGGTCAGAATGTTGTGGACGCCCGCCGCGTTCATCACCGCGCGCACCGCGCCGCCCGCGATCACGCCCGTCCCTTCGACCGCCGGCTTGAGCATGACGCGGCCCGCGCCGAAGCGGCCTACGAAAGGATGCGGCAGCGTCGTGCCTTTGAGCGGCACGCGCACCAAATTGCGCTTGGCCGCCTCGATGGCCTTGCGAATGGCCTGCGGCACTTCTTTCGCTTTGCCGGTGCCGAAGCCGACGATACCGTGCTGATCGCCGATCACGACCAGCGCCGCAAACGACATATTCTTGCCGCCCTTGACCACCTTGGTCACGCGGTTGATCGAGATGACCTGGTCTTTCAACTCAAGTCCATCCGCATTGATTCTGCTCTTACCCGCCATAGATAGATTTCTCCAACTTCAGAACTGCAAGCCAGCTTCGCGCGCGGCTTCGGCCAGCGATTTGACGCGCCCGTGATAAATGTAGCCGCCGCGATCAAAAACAACCTGGCTGATGCCCTTGTCTTTCGCGCGCTCGGCGATCAACTTACCAATCGTCTTGGCCGCCTCCAGATTGCCGCCCGTGCTTGCTCCTACGCTCTTTTCGACCGACGCAGCCGAGCACAGCGTGATGCCCTGTTCGTCGTCAATCACCTGCGCATAGATATGATTCAAGCTGCGAAAGACCGCCAACCGCGGCCGCGCCGCCGTGCCTTTGACGCGCTTGCGAATGCGCGCGTGAATCGCGCGCCGAATTTCCTGTTTTGCTTTCTGTGCCATAACGAAGTTCCTGATGTACGGCAAACTGTTAGTTTGCCGTGTTACTGGTCAGGCGAACCAGCCGGGCAACCGCAGCCTGCATCCAGTCGCCACCGTTGCCCTTAATGCTTTAAACCCCAAGACTACGGCAAACTGACAGTTTGCCGTACCTCGCTTGTTTATTTACCAGTCTTGCCCGGCTTCAGTTTCATCGGGCGGTCGGCGTAGCGCACGCCTTTGCCCTTGTAGGCATCGGGCTTGCGCAACTTGTTCATGTTGGCCGCGACCTGGCCCAGCAGATGTTTGTCAATCGCCGAAATCGTGATGGTCGTCTGGTACTGCGTGATCTGCTTCTGCACCTTTTCGACCTTGGCGGTCACGCCGTCCGGCAACACGAATTCGATCGGGTGCGAATAGCCCAGCGCGAAGTGAATCGCCTTGCCCTTCAACTCGGCTTTGTAACCAACACCAACGACATCCATATTTTGCGAGAAGCCCTCTGAAACGCCCTTGATCGCGTTGGCGACCAGCGCGCGCGCCGTGCCGTGGATGGCGGCGTGGTCTTCGCTGGCGCGCTCGGCGGTCAGTTTGCCGTCTTCCAGCTTGAAGCTCACGCCCGCCGGTACCGGCGCTGTCAATTTACCTTTCGGGCCTTGCACCTCAATGAGGCTGTCAGTGACGTTGACCGTCACACCCTTGGGAATCTCGATGATTTTCTTTCCTACACGCGACATATGCTTCTCGTTTGTAGCGCCGCTTTTGCTGCGGCCACTTGCCATTTCAAGCATTCCGCTCAAGGGCGGTACTGCAAAATTAGTAAACCAGACACAACACTTCGCCGCCGACCTTGGCGCGGCGCGCGGCCTTGCCGGTCATCAGGCCTTTGGAAGTGCTCAGCACATTGATGCCCAAGCCACCCAGGACTTTCGGAATCTTGTCGCTCGGCAGATAGACGCGGCGGCTCGGTTTCGAGATGCGCTGCAAATGCGAAATCACGCTCTCGCCCTTCGGCCCGTAGCGCAAAAACACGCGCAGTGTGCGGATGCAGCTATCCTCAGCCGTCTTGATGCTGTAATTCGTGATGTAGCCTTCTTCTTTCAAAATGCGCGCCAATTCGATCTTCAGGCGCGAAGCCGGCACATCCACTTTGGTCTGCTTGGCGCCAATCGCGTTGCGGATGCGCGTCAACATGTCGGAAATCGGATCAGTAATCATAGTCCTTCAAAACCTCAAGCCTGGCAGTTGCGGCTGCGAAAGCGCCGCCTTACCAACTCGATTTAGTCACGCCCGGAATTTGCCCGTCGAGCGCCAATTGCCGGAAGCAGATGCGGCACACGCCGTATTTGCGCAGGTACGCGCGCGGCCGGCCGCAACGTTTGCAACGGTTGTGCTGGCGCACCGCGAACTTGGGTTTCCGGTTGTCCTTAACGATCTTTGAAATCTTTGCCATAACTGTTTAGCTGGCAGTTGGCAGTGCGTCGAAGCTTTCCCAACTGACCACTGACCACTGTGGTTATTGCCGGAACGGCATGCCCAGAAAGCGCAGCAAGGCGCGCGCTTCCTCATCGGTCTTCGCCGTGGTGACGATGCTCACGTTCAGACCGCGCGCGCGGTCAATCTTGCCGAAATCAATCTCAGGAAAGATCAACTGATCCTTCAGCCCGATGGTGTAATTGCCACGGCCATCGAACGACTTCGGCGAAATGCCGCGAAAGTCGCGCACACGCGGCAGCGTCAGGCTAACGAAACGATCCAGGAATTCGTACATCTGATCGCCGCGCAAGGTGACCATCGCGCCGATGCTCATCCCCTCGCGCAACTTAAACGCCGCGATGGATTTCTTGGCCTTGGTCACCACGGGCTTTTGACCGCTGATGATTTGCAGGTCGTTGATGGCGGCGTCCATCGCCTTGGCATTGGCGATTGCTTCGCCCATGCCGATGTTGATGACGATCTTTTGCACTTTCGGCACGCTCATCGGGTTCGTGTAACTGAACTCCTTCTTGAGCGCCGGAACGACTTCCTGATTGTATTTGTCTTTGAGTCTTGCCATGGTTTTTAGCGAATTACAGCGGGTCTGCCGCCCGCTGGCCCATCACCTGTTTTGGTAGGACAGACTTTAGTCTGTCCGTTCTATATCCTCGGCAGTCAGGACAGACTAAAGTCTGTCCTACTATTCGAGCGCCGTGCCTGTTTTCTTCGACACGCGCACTTTGCGGCCGTCGGCCAGCAATTGATAACCGATGCGCGTCGCTTGACCGTCCACAATGACCATCACATTCGACGCGTCCAGTGCCGCGAAACGTTCAACGATACCGCCCTGAATGTTGCGCTGGCGATTCGGGCGCACGGCCTTCTTGACGATGTTGATGCCTTCGACAATCACTTTGCCTTCTTTGCCCAACACCTCTATGACGCGGCCTTTTTTGCCTTTGTCTTTGCCGGTGATGACCAGCACCTGGTCATTCTTTTTGATCTTCATTCTTGCCATTGCGTCTTCTCACTGTACGGCAAACTGTTAGTTTGCCGTGGTCTCGGCAGTTCGCCCCTTCGCTCCAGCAGCTCTTTGAATCAGTTCTACGGCAAACTAACAGTTTGCCGTACATTTCAGATCACTTCGGGCGCCAGGCTCACGATTTTCATAAAGCCTTTGTCGCGCAACTCGCGCGCGACCGGGCCGAAAACGCGCGTGCCCACGGGCTCGCCATCGGGTTTGATAATCACGGCCGCATTCTGATCGAAGCGGATGTAGGTGCCATCCTTGCGGCGCACTTCCTTGCGGCAGCGCACGATGACGGCTTTGACCACCTGTTTTTTCTTGACCGTGCCATCCGGGCTGGCTTCTTTGACCGAAGCCGTGATGACGTCGCCCAGACTGGCGCGGCCGCCCACGTTGCCGCCCACCGGAAGAATCATGGCGATCCGTTTCGCGCCGGAATTATCGGCGACCTCCAACATCGAGCGCATTTGTAATGCCATTGCTTTGCTAGCCTCCTCTTAATCCTTCGTCGCCGTTACTTCGACGCTTTGCGCAAGACTTCGACCACGCGCCAACGTTTGCGGGCCGAGAGCGGGCGGGTTTCGACAATGCGCACCTGATCGCCGATGCTCACGCCGTCAATTTCGTTATGCGCCATGAACTTGGTGCGCTTGCGCACGTAGCGTTTGTAAACCGGATGCTTGACCAAACGGTCAACGCGCACGACGACCGACTTCTGCATTTTGTCGCTCAGCACGATGCCGATCTTTTCGGTGCGGCGGCCGCGCGCCGCTTCTGCCACAGCGGCAGGCAAGGGCGCGGTCGGCACAACGTCGGCGGCAGCTTCCGCAACGGCTTCTGGCGCGCCGACTTCTGACGTGACGGCTTCTGGCACAACCTCTGGCACAACCGGCTCGACTGCTGGCTCCGCGACTGACTCTGGCAAATTCTCGTTGTTCTCTTCGCTCATATCGTTTCAATCGTGGCGCAAGCTGGTCGCTTGTCCCACTTCGCAACCTTTATTGCTCAAGCCCGAGTTGACGGGCACGCAACAGCGTTTTTAGCCGCGCCAACTCTTTCCCTTCGGCGCGAATCTGTTTGACCGTATCGGTGTTACCGAGCGACTTTTTGAAATTCAAGCGGAAGAGCGACTCTTTGATTTCGAGCACGCGTTTAACCAAATCTTCGCTCGACTGTTGACGGATTTTCTCCAGCTTAGCCTTCACAGTCCACCTCCCTCTTGCTCGTGACGTGTGATGAACTTGGTCTTGATCGGCAATTTCGCCGCCGCCAGTTCAAAGGCCCGCCGCGCCGTGGCTTCATCCACGCCTTCCATTTCAAACAGGATGCGGCCCGGTTTGATTACCGCGACCCAACCTTCGGGCGCGCCTTTGCCTTTGCCCATACGGGTTTCAGCCGGCTTCTTGGTGATCGGCTTGTCGGGGAAGACGCGAATCCACAATTTGCCGCCGCGTTTGACGTGGCGATTGATGGCGACACGGCCCGCTTCGATCTGGCGGCCTGTGATCCAGGCGACCTCGACCGCTTTCAGCGCGTATTCGCCAAATGAAATCTCTGTCCCGCGCTTCGCCGCGCCCGCCCGGCGGCCGCGTTGCTGCTTGCGATATTTGACCTTTTTGGGAGTTTTATACTCAGCCATATTAGCTCTCAGCTTTTCGCTGCCAGCCTTCAGTCATCAGCCGCCAGCCAAACTACTGACTACTGACTACTGACTACTGACTACTGACTACTGACTACTGACTACCTTTTCATCATTGCTTCGCGCGGATCCATGATCTCGCCGCGATAGACCCAAACCTTGATGCCGATAATGCCGAAGGTCGTGTGCGCTTCGGCGAAACCATAATCCACATCGGCGCGCAGCGTGTGCAGCGGCAACCGGCCCTGCAGCGTCCATTCCGAGCGCGCGATTTCAGCGCCGTTCAAGCGGCCTGACACGCGCACCTTGATGCCTTGGGCGCCAAACCGCATGGCCTCTTCCACCGACTTGCGCATGGCGCGGCGGAAGGCGATGCGCTTCTCTAACTGTTGCGCGATCTTCTCGGCCTGCAACTGCGCGTTGAGTTCCGGCTTTTGAATTTCGCGGATGTCAATCAGCACGTCGCGCTTGGTCTTGCGGCTCAATTCCTGTTTGAGCTTGTCAATCTCAGCACCCTTGCGCCCGATGATGATGCCGGGCCGCGAAGTGAAGATGATGATCTTGACGCGATTGGCCGCGCGGTCAATCTCGACCTGCGAAACACCCGCCTGGGCGAAGCGCTTTTTGAGTTCCGTCTTCAGTTTTTGGTCTTCCATCAACAGATCGCCGAACCCATGCTTGGCGAACCAGCGCGAATGCCAGCTTCTGTTGTACCCGAGCCTGAACCCGTAAGGGTGAACTTTTTGACCCATAGTCTCTCCGAAATCTCTGCTCTACTTAGGCGCTCAAAGCGGCGGCTTCCTTCTCGCCCAACTTCTCATTGGAAACCATCACCGTGATGTGGCAGTAGTGGCGCTGTTGACGAAAGGCCCGGCCCATCGGAGCTGGCCGCACGCGGCGGCGGTGTTTGGTGGTGCCTTTGCCGACGTAACATTCTTTGATCCAAAGATCGTCTTCATCCACGATCACATTTTCAGTTTCCGCGTGTTGCGTGGCATTGTTCATCGCCGAACGCACGACCTTTTCGACCGGCAGCGCCAGCCGTTTGCCGCTGAATTGCAACATGGCCAGCGCCTCGCTGACCTTGCGCCCGCGAATCAAATCCACGATCAACTTCGCCTTCTGCGCGGAACCTTTGACGTTTGTTGCTTTTGCGATTGCTTCCATCTTCGTTATGCCTCTTAGGCCCAGCTTCTTAAACTATCGCGGTTATTTCTTACCTGACGACTTCTCGGCTTTCTCGGCGTGCCCCTTGAAGGTGCGCGTCGGCGAGAACTCGCCCAGTTTATGCCCAACCATGTTCTCGGTGATATAAACCGGGATGAACTTCTTGCCGTTGTGCACCGCCAGCGTGTGGCCCACCATATCGGGCGTGATCGTCGAGCGGCGCGACCAGGTCTTATGCACCTTCTTTTCGTTCGCTGCATTCATCCGCTCAATGGCTTTCATCAAATGATCGTCAATGAACGGGCCTTTTTTGATTGAACGTGCCATAGCTTTTCAGTAGGCAGTAGGCAGTTGGCAGTAGGCAGTTGGCAGCGCCTTTCGACTGCCTCCTGCTTCCTGCTTCCTGCTTACTTACTTGGTTCTCCGTTTCACGATGAACTTGTCGGTACGCTTGTTATTGCGTGTCTTGTAACCGCGCGTCGGTTTGCCCCAGGGTGTCACCGGGTTACGGCCACCGGAAGTTTTGCCCTCGCCGCCGCCGTGCGGGTGATCCACCGGGTTCATCGCCACGCCGCGCACCGTCGGGCGAATGCCTTTCCAACGCGTGCGGCCAGCCTTACCCAGCGAAACGTTTTCATGTTCGACGTTGCCGACCTGGCCAATCGTGGCCATGCAATCAATCGTCACAATGCGAATCTCGCCCGAAGGCAGGCGAAGCTGCGCGTTGCCGCCTTCTTTGGCGACCAACTGGGCGAAGCTGCCGGCGCTGCGGGCCATCTGACCGCCTTTGCCGGGGCGCATTTCGATATTGTGGATTTGGGTGCCGAGCGGAATGTTTTTGATCGGCAAGGCATTGCCCGTCAAGATGTCCGATTCCGGGCCGGAGACAATCTCCTGACCCACCGTCAGACCGACCGGGCACAGGATGTAACGCTTCTCGCCATCGGCGTAATTGATCAACGCGATACGCGCCGAACGATTCGGATCGTATTCGATCGTCGCCACCTTGCCGGGGATCCCGAACTTGTCGCGCTTGAAATCAATGATGCGGTAGTGGCGCTTGTGTCCGCCGCCACGATGGCGCACCGTGATGCGGCCATTGTTATTGCGGCCGCTCGTGCGCTTCTTGCTGTCGAGCAGCGGCTTGTGCGGCGTCTCGGTTGTCAGCTCGTCATTCGTCAGATACGTCTGATAGCGCCGCGCGGGACTGGTTGGTGTTAGTTTCTTGATGCCCATCTTAGTTCTTCTTCAGTTGCCAGAACTTGTTATCGCAACAACCTGACTCATCACTAGATCGAGTCCGCGTAATCCACCTTGAAGCCCGGCTTCAAGGTGACATAAGCCTTGCGCCAATCGGGCCGCTTGCCTTCCGTGCGGCCACGGCGCACCGATTTGCCGTGATAGTTGGCGACGCGCACCTGATCCACTTTGACTTTGAAGATCGTCTCGACCGCCGTCTTGATCGAATGCTTGTTCGCATTGCCATTCACGCGGAACGTGAGCAATTGGCGATCACGCTTGATGATCTTCTTGTTCTTGGAATCTTTGATCGGCTCGGTGCTCTTTTCCTTCTGGATCATCGCTTTTTCAGTGATGACCGGGGCTTTGAGCACATCCCAAATCGTCGTAGCCATAACGTTCCTCAAAAATGTCCGACAAGCTGCCAGCTTGTCGCCGACTCCGCAATACGCCCAACCGCAGACCCCGACAAGCTGGCAGCATGTCGGACGTTCCGTTACTTGCTCAGCTTCTCTTGCAAGGCCTCGATCGCCGCCTTCGTGAACACCAACTGCTCGTGATAGATCACGTCGTAGATGTTCACATTCGCATCGTGCGCCACTTTGACGCCCGGCACGTTGCGCGAAGCCAGTACCAAATTCGTTGCCGCCACCGTCTCGACAATCAGCGTTTTCTTGTCCCAGCCGAAGCCCTTAGCCACGCTGAGGTAGCTCTTGGTCTTGTGATCGCTCAGGTTGAATTCCTCGAGCACGACCAGATTGCCCTCGCGCAGGCGCTCCGACAACGCCGATTTGAGCGCGCCGCGCTTCATCTTCTTCGGCAATTCGGTTGACCAATCGCGCGGTTGCGGCCCGTGCACATTGCCGCCGCCTTTCCACAGGGGCGAGCGGATGCTGGCGATGCGCGCGCGGCCCGTGCCCTTTTGCTTCCAGAGCTTTTTACCGCTGCCCGACACGTTGCCACGCGTTTTGGTGGCGACCGTGCCCTGGCGTTGGTTGGTCTGGTAATTCTTGATCGCGTCGTGGATCAGCGCCTCGTTGAGCGCGGCGCCAAACACGTCCTCGCTCAATTCGATCTGACCGACGGTCTCATTGTTCAGGTTTTTAACGTCTAAAGTCGGCATCGCCGCCCTCTCTGCAAAAATTGGTTATTCGGCCTTCTTCTTGATGACCACGACCGCGCCGTTCGGGCCGGGCACGGAGCCTTTGATCAAGAGCAGATTCTCTGCGGCATTCACCGCGACGACCTTCATATTCTTGATCGTCTTTTGCTCGACGCCCATGTGACCCGGCATCCGCGTGCCTTTGATGACGCGCGAAGGATAGGCCGAAGCGCCGATCGAACCCGGCGCGCGGTGGAACATCGAACCGTGCGATTTGCGCCCGCCGCTAAACTTGTGCCGTTTGATAACCCCGGCAAACCCGCGGCCCTTGCTGGTGCCGATGATCTCGACCTTGTCGTCCACGGCGAAAACATCCACCAGCACTTTGTCGCCCACATTCGCCGCGTCGCCGGCGTCCTTCAAGCGGAACTCGCGCAGTACGCGAGTCGGCGGGATGCCAGCTTTTTTGAAGTGGCCCGCCATCGGCTTGTTCGTCTTCTTGGGTGCTTTTTCTTCGACCAGGCCGAGTTGCACGGCTTCGTAGCCATCGCTCGAAACGGTCTTGCGCTGCACGACGACACAAGGCCCGGCTTTGATCACCGTCACGGGCGTCACTGTCCCGTCGGGCGCGAAGATTTGGGTCATCCCAACTTTTTTACCGATAATTCCGTTCACCATTGTTTGGTTACTCCAACGGTAGTCGCTAGCCGATAAGGCAGGCCACGCGGCGCTACTTAACGCCTACTCTGCCTGCAAACTTGGCAACTCTTAGTTCTTGTCTTGACTATCTGCGGTCACGTCCGAAAGCTTTGATCTCGGCATCCACGCCCGCCGGCAGGTCGAGCTTCATCAGCGCGTCCATCGTCTGCGGTGTCGGATCGAGAATGTCCATCAGCCGTTTGTGGGTGCGAATCTCGAATTGTTCGCGCGACTTCTTGTCCACGTGCGGCGATTTCAACACGGTGACTTTGTTTTTCACCGTGGGTAGCGGGATGGGCCCCGCCACGCGCGCGCCCGTGCGTTTG
>JANOWX010000654.1:0-16224 GCA_031418175.1 Acidobacteriota bacterium
ATACCAAAGCGGCGGCCTGTGCCGCGCGCACTCCAAAGGCTTCGCCGGTTCATTGCGTCTTAAAAATCACTTCGGCGCTGAAACCATCGCGGCTGAACATTGCTTCGAGCATCTGTTGCGCGCTCTGGTTCGCGTGTTCGGTCAGCTTGGCTTGTTGCGCCGCAGCTTGAAATTGCTGGCGCGCTTGCTGGTAAATCTTGTCGCGGTCGGCAGGCTCGAACGGATTCCACAGGCCGCGCCGTTCGTCATAGGTTTTCATCTCGCTGATGTCAATCGCCAGCAAGGTCGCGGGCGGCAGCGTGATGCTGATCTTGCGCGCCGCTTCGTCAATCCGCACGTCTGCGCCTTTTTCGAGATTGATCCCCGCCAGCACGCGCGCCGTCACCACCACCAGCGAACGTTTGGTCGAACCGAGCCAGGTGTCTTCGTAAACCACGACATCGCGCATGGTGGATTCGCTCGACACCAGCTTGGCGACCGCCTGCACTTTTTCCAGCACCAGCGCATGCGTGATCGTGGTCTGGTTGCGCAGCGGGAACGAGGCCACGCGCTGCCACAGCACAACGCCCGCCAGCAGCGCAATCAACGCCGCTGCCAGGCCCAGCCACACAAGCGGCAACCGATTTGGTTTTGTGTCTTTCATTATTTCCACTGGCATCATTCCACCGCTTTCACGTCGGTGATGTAATACTCAGTCTCACCGAAACAGCGCGTCGGCACGCCTTTGTGCTGTTCGTAGCTGATCGCCACGCGCTTGCCCAACGTGCGATTGATCTTTTCGGCGACGGTGTCAGTGCGCACGCTGAAATAGAAAATCTCCGGCGCGGTGCCCGGCATCGAGACCATCGCCATCTCGCCTTCCCAGGTTTTGCAGACCCAGCCTTTCTTCGACAGCTTCTGCACATAGCCGGAACGCTCGCCGTTCGAATAACTGATTTTCAACGTCGCCCAGACATAAGCGGCAAACCCGCCGCCAATCAGCAACAGCACAGTCAGCGCGATCAACGTAATGCGAACTTTCATCGTGAATCTCTCCTCTTGGATTGAAAAGCTTCTCCCACGAAGACACACGAAGAAACACGAAGAATGGTGAAAAGAGTATGGTCTTTCTTCGTGCTCCTTCGTGTGTCTTCGTGGGAGAGGTTCTGCTGTTTGAACGCTACAGCGCCCGCATCATATCAGATTCCCGCGCAACGCCTGCTCGCGCTCAATGGCCTCGAACAGCGCCTTGAAATTGCCCTTGCCGAAACCCTGCGCGCCTTTGCGCTGGATGATTTCAAAAAACAGCGTCGGGCGATCTTCGACCGGCTTGGTGAACAGTTGCAGCAAGTAGCCCTCGTCGTCCCGGTCTACCAGAATTTTCAACTCGCGCAACACGCTGATGTCTTCGTCAATCGCGCCGATGCGGCCTTGCAGCAGTTCGTAGTAAGTGTCCGGCACTTCCAGAAACTCGACGCCGTTGGCGCGCAGTTGGCGGATGGTGGCGATGATGTCGGTCGTCAGCAGCGCGATGTGTTGCACGCCCGCCGCCTGGTAAAAGTCGTTGTACTCTTCGACCTGGCTCTTGCGTTTGCCGGGCGCGGGTTCGTTGATGGGGAACTTGATGCTGCGCGATTCATTCGCCATCACGATGCTGTTGAGCGCCGTGAAATCGGTCGCAATGTCCTTATCGTCAAAGGTCATAAACCGTTCCAGCCCCAGCACGCGCTTATACCAGTCCTCCCACACCGTCATCTGGCCGAGTTCGACGTTGGCGACGTAGTGATCCAGCCGCAGCAACTTGCCTGGGCCCGCATTGCGCCCCGGCGCGCGCGATTCGACGAAGTCGGGCATAAACGGCCCGTCGTAATTGTGCTTCGAGAAAAACGAATGGATCGTGTCGCCGTATATCTTGACCGCCGCGCGCCGCGCCGCGCCGCGTTCGCTGGTAATCGAATACGGTGCAACCGCCGGTTCGGCCCCGCACGCCACGGCCTGTTCAAAGGCGAAATCGGCGTCGTCCACCTCAAAGGCGATGTCGCGCACGCCGTCGCCGTGTTTCAGGATGTGCAAACTCGAAGCATCGCGCGGCGTATACGGCGTCGTCAGCAACAGCCGGAACGTGCCCTGTTGCAGCGCATACGAACACTGCGCGCGGTTGCCAGTTTCGAGGCCGGTGTAAGCGACGCGGTCGAAGCCGAAGGCGTTGCGGTAGTAATAATCGGCTTGCTTAGCATTGCCGACGTACATTTCGATGTGGTGGACTTGGCGGATTTTGAGTGGATTGTTGCTCATCTGAAAACTCCTCCTTCAATCAATTAAGGCTTTTCAGCCAACGCCGCCGTTCCGCCGTGCGCTCGCTGCTGTTCAATCGCAGTAGCTTGATCGTGGTGCGGCCTTCCGCTGTCAGTCCGGCGATGGTGGCGCCTGCAAAAACAAAATGCTCTGCCCAATTTTGAGTGCGCGGATTGAACAGGAAACTGAATTGACCGGTAAGCGGATCGAACGAGCCGAGGTCAGTGCCTTTGTGCCGATTGCAACGCCAACAGGCATAGGCCAGATTGTTTGCCACTGTCAGGCCGCCGTGTTTTTCGGCGATGACGTGGTCAAGCTCGTGTGGCAACAGAAAGCTCAGGCTGGCGGGTTGCCGGCAGTATTCACAGCGCCCTGCTGCGCGCTCGATTGCCAAACGGCGCATTCCGGTTGGGATGTAGGTGTCGCTCACTGGTTGCCATTCAGGTATGGAAGGACGCCAGCCTTTGCCATCACCACCAAGTGTTCAATGTGTTCGTAATCGTCAAGCTCGGCTTTCTCAACCGGTGTAAGTTCGTTGGTGCGCTCTTTTGCCAACAGCGCTTTGACCCGCTGCGCCATTTCGGGCGTCGGGCCAAAGGCGGCGATTTGCTCCGGCGTCGGGTCGCTCGCCAGAAAGTTGAGCACGTAACGATAGGTTGTTGCCGAGAGTGGCGGTTGATGCAGACTTTGTGCAAGCAGTTCGGGTAACCGCGCTTTCTCGTAAGTCAGCCGTTCAGATAATTCATCCGGTACTTCAAGGGTAATAGTGGACATTGATATACCTCCGTAGTCGCAATTTCCCGCGCGTTCAGGTTCAAGCGCTGCGTGCGATGTAATAGTGGACATTGATATACCTCCGTAGTCGCAATTCTGGCACATTCGCCAAGCCGCCCCAAAGATTCCTTTACCAAACCGCCTGCGCCAACCCCGCCGGCCTCATCTCTTGATCCCGCGCCTTGCCGAAGCTTTCGATAAACTCGCGCGTCACCTCTTTCAAATACCCATACGACGGAATCACGAACAGCAGCGGCTGCATGTCCGAGTAGTCGAACGGCGTCGCGATCACTTCGCGCAAATCGAAGGGGCGGCGCTCGACCTCATCACTGAACGCATGTTCCAACTCGCTATACGACGACAGCAGGCCCGCGCCAAAGGCCTTCGTGTCCTCTTTACTTGGGCCTTCAGCGATCAGGCCAAATTCGACGGTGAACCAGTACAGGCGGCCCAGTTGTTCCAATTGCTCTTCGCTCGCGCGCACCGCGCCCGCGCCGATGTATTGCGAAAAGTCGGCGAAGTCGGGATTGCTAAAGGCCGGGACGTGGCCGATGAATTCGTGCACGAGGTCGGGTTCGGGCGTGTAATCGGGGCGCGAATGGTGGCGCACGTACTGTGTGCAAAGCATCGTCCGTTTGCTCAGCCAACTCAGAAAGCCGCGCGTTTCGACCAAGCCCTCGATGGGGGCCAAACGAAAATTGGTGCGGCGCGTCAGTTCGGCGCTCAGCCAACTCAGTTGCGGCACCTGCAAACAACTGATGCCGAGTTGGAGCTTGGCTGCCAGATAAAACGAACAGGCGTGCCGGGCGTGGACTTTCTCCAACTGGCAACAAACGTGCTGCCAGACGGCGCGCTCTTCGGGCGTGTAATCAACGTCGGGCAGGCGGTGCTGTGGGTCCTGGCGGTATTGGCGCGCCAGCCGGGCGATGTAATCGCGGCGCGCGCGGTAGGCCAGATCGTGCGCGCCCGGATGATCAAGCGGCAAGGTGCTGATCTCGGCGTAAGCCAAGTCAGGAATCAGTTGGCCGGTGTTACTCGCTGTTGCTACTGCATTGCTTAACATAAGTCATTACTCGCTTTCTCAAGCCTGGAAGCGCCCGCCTGGGAGCGCCAGCATCCTTGCTGGCAATAAGAAAAACCGCGCAGCGTTCCTTTTTCCTCACTGTCGCAACATTACGACAAGAAAAAGGAAGGCTTCGCCACTTCTTTCCTAGCCCGCAGGGATGCGGGCGCTCCCAGGGTCAGCCGCCCTCTTTCAATTTCGCAATCATCTCCACCGCCGCCGGATTTTCCAGCGCCGTCACGTCGCCGGGATTTTCGCCCAGATACGCCGCGCGTATCACGCGGCGCATCACCTTTGCATTGCGCGTTTTCGGCAAGGCCGCGACGAAATGCACGCGCGCGGGCCGCAACGGTTTGCCCAACGCCTCGCCGACACGGCTTTTCAATTCCCCTGCCAACAATTCACTTGCCAACGCATCGGCATTCAGAACACAGAACGCGACCAACGCGCTGCCTTTCATTTCATCGGGCACGCCGATGACGCCCGCTTCGGCGACCGCCGGGTGCGCGACCAGGATGGACTCGACTTCGGCGGGGCCGACGCGTTTGCCCGCAACTTTGATGGTGTCGTCGCTGCGGCCCAGGATGTACCAGTGGCCGTCCTCATCCACGCGCGCCCAATCGCCATGCACCCAGATGTTTTCAAAGCGCGCCCAATACGTCTGCAAGTAGCGTTCGTTGTCGCGCCAGAAACCGCGCGCCTGCCCGATCCACGGTTGGCGGATGGCGAGTTCGCCGACCGCGCCGCGCACCGACGCGCCGTTCTCATCCAACACATCCGCCGCAATGCCCAAGCACGGGGCGGGGAAGCTGCACGGCTTGATGGGCAGCAACGGATTGCCCATCAGGATGCCGCCCGAAATCTCTGTGCCGCCGGAATAGTTAATGATCGGCACGCGCAACCGGCCAACCGTTTCAAACAGCCACCACCACGGCGCGGGGTTCCACGGCTCGCCGGTCGAGGCGAAGACGCGGACACTGGAAAGATCGTGGCGCGCGGGCAATTCGTCGCCTTCGTTGAGCAACGCGCGCACCAGCGTGGGCGAGATGCCCAGCACTTCGACACGGTGCTTTTCGACAAACGCCCACAGCCGATCCGCCGCCGGGAAATCGGGCGCGCCGTCGTAAAGCACAATCGTTCCGCCCAAGAGCAACGCGCCATAAATCAGCCACGG
Organism: Acidobacteriota bacterium; assembly: GCA_031418175.1. Classification (GTDB taxonomy): domain Bacteria; phylum Acidobacteriota; class Blastocatellia; order RBC074; family RBC074; genus JACPYM01. Next base: position 5,286 of record JANOWX010000654.1, read on the forward strand.
CCCCATCATCCAGCCGATGTCTGTCACCCAGGCGATGCGCGTGCCCGCGCCGACATCCGTGCCGAAACACATATCCTGCGCGGCTTTGATGGGGAAGCCGCAATGCGTGTGCAAAATGCCTTTGGGTGTGCCGGTCGTGCCCGAGGTGTAAATGGCGATCAGCGGGTCTTCGGCCTCGGTGACTTCGGCGTAACGCAAGCGCGGGTGCTGCGCGCCGGTCTCCTGCAATTGATCGAAGTAAATATCGCGCCCGGCTTTGAGCGGCACGGTTTCGAGCGTGCGGCGGATGACGATGACGCGCGTGATGGAGGGCACATTGGCGACGGCTTCGTCAGCGATATGCTTGGCGTTGATGTTTTTGCCACGGCGCGGAAAGCCGTCGCAGGTGAAAAGCGCTTTTGCCTCGACATCCTGCAAGCGCGACTCGATGGCCGCCGGGCCGTAGCCGGAAAAGAGCGGCACCGCGATGGCCCCGATGCGATTGATCGCCAGCAACGCAATTACCGTTTCGGGGCACATCGGCAGGTGCAAGCCGACGGCATCGCCTTTGCCCACGCCGCAGACGCGCAGCCCGGCGGCGCAGAGGCCGACCTCATCCCACAATTCCTGATACGTCAGCGTGCGCACCGCGCCCTCTTCGCCTTCCCAAATGACGGCGGGTTGATTGGCGGTCGCTTCGTCGTCGAGCCAACGCTCCAGACAGGCTTTGGTGATGTTGAGTTGCGCGCCCACGCACCAGCGCGGCCATTGAATGCCGCGACTCAGGTCTACGATTTGGGTGTAGGGTTTGTCGAAGGGGATGGCGAGAAAGCGCAGCAGTTGTTCGTGAAACCAGGCGCTGTCGGTGATTGAACGCTGATAGAGCGCGTCCCACGAAGCCAAGCCGCAGAAGCGCAAAAAGCGCATCAGTTGCGCGCGCTCTTTAGTTGCCGCGTCGGGCGTCCAGGCAAAGGCGTTGTCGTCATGGATGTGCTCAGTCATCTCTTCAACCTCAAACAGTACCGGGAGTGATAGCGCCGCTGACCGCTGGCATTCATCATTCTTCCTTCGTCATTCTGCATTCTTATGCAGCGGGCTGCCGTTGTGAGGCTCCTTCTCTGCAAGAGAATGCAGAATGACGAAGGAAGAATGATGAATGCGGCGGCTCTACGCTGGTTCAAGCGGCAATGCTAATCGCATGCCTTAACCTCCTTGCGCTCCCAGTACCGGTCAAGCCTTCGCACTCGCCGTCTGCCGCACTGGCGTCAGCCAATTCATGAACTCCGGCTTGCGCCCGCGCACGCTGTCGAAATAAGCCTGCTGAATCTTTTCAGTGATTGGCCCGCGCCCGCCCTTGCCAATCGGTTTGCCGTCAATCTCGCGCACGGGTGTGATTTCGATGGCGGTGCCGGTCAGGAACATTTCATCGGCGCCCAACACTTCATCCAGCGTGAGCGTGCCGATTTCGACCTCGTAACCGAAATGCTGTGCGATCTGTATAGCTGACAGCCGCGTGATGCCCAGCAAGATCGAAGAGCGTTCGTCATTCGTTTTGAGCTTGCCGTCTTGGATGATGAAGACGTTTTCGACCGCGCCCTCGGCCACGTTGCCGTCGGCGTTGAGCAGCAACGCTTCGTCATAACCGCGCTGTTCGGCCTCGCGCACGGCCAGGATCGAGTTCAGATACTGTCCGGTCGCCTTGGCCGTCGTCGGCATCATGGATTGATGAAACTTGCGCCAGGGCGAAAGGGTCAGCCGCATGCCGTCGCGCTGTTTGGCGGCGAAATCGCTGGGCCATTCCCAGTTCAGGATGTTGACGCTGACCGGCGTGCGCGCGCGTATGCCCAAACCGCCGGCATCGAAAAAGACCGTCGGGCGGATGTAACAGTTCGTGAAACCATTGGCCGTGATGTTGTCGCAGATGGCTTGGGTAAGCTGTTCCGGCGTGTACGGGATGTCCAGGTTGTAAACCCGCGCCGAGGCGTAAAGCCGGTCGAGATGTTCTTTCAGGCGAAAGATGGCTGGGCCATTCTGTGTGTCATAGGCGCGCATGCCTTCAAACACGCCCGTGCCGTAATGCAGCCCAAAAGCTGTCGAATGAATCGTCGCTTGTTCAAAGGGAAGGTTCTGGCCGTTGTGCCAAACCCATTTCGTTTTCTCGAATGCCATTGCGTTTCCTCCAAAATGTGCCGTGTGGTGCGTTACAGGGAGCGGTGGCGCAATGTGATTAAGGCAAGGTGTGCTTGCCGCAAAAAGGCGCAAAAGCCGCAAAAGAACTCAATCCGGTTAAAACGTTTTTGCGTTTTCTGCGCCTTTTTACGGCGGACTTTTCGGCTTTTGCAAAGAGCTTGCCTTAATCTCATTGAGCGGCCGGCGGCCTGCTGCTTAGTGAACTATACCTTGCAAGATTACCAAGCCGCTACCGCTATCTGTACCGCCGCTACTCATCGCGGCGCGCTCAGCAAATCTTTAAGCGCATAAGCCCGGCCATTCTTGATCGTGACCGCGACCTTTAGCGTATCGGCAATCTGTTGCAAAGGGTCGCCCGCGACGATCACCAAATCGGCCAGCTTGCCGCGTTCCAAACTGCCCAGATCGTTGCTCACGCCGACCGCTTCAGCCGACCAGAGCGTGGCCGCGCGTATGGCTTCGGCGGGCGTGAACCCGGCGCGCACCAGTATCTGCAATTCCAATTGCAACGCGAAGCCATACGGCACGATGGGGCCGTCGGTGCCCGGCGTCACGCGGCCACCCGCTTTGAGCACGGCCAGCGCGGTCTTGCCCTGCGCTTCGACCGAGGCGCGCAAGGCCGGATTGCGTCCCGCACTGGCGCGCGTGCGCAAGGCTTGCACACCCACTTCACCGTTGAGCGCCGCGAATTGCGGGTTCTCAATCAACGCGGGCTGTTCAGCCAATTGGAACGACAGCCCCGACAGTATCAGCGTCGGCGTGTAATTCATCCCCGACCGCGCCAGGATTTGAATCACGTCGTCATAGCTGCGGCTGAGCGCCGAGGTCTTTGGCGAATAGCCGCGCCGGCTGGTTGCGCCGTTGTGTTCGACCGCGTCCATGCCATAGCCGGCGGCGGGCCAGATTTCGTGCGAAGAGGTCGGCACGCCCATGCGATGCGCCGCCGCCGCGACCTTGCGTTGCCACAGGTCGGGCAGCCGCACGTAGGTTTTGATCAAGTCGTATTCGAGCACGCGCGCGCGTTCGAGCGCCAAATCCAAATGCGCCTCGCTGCCCACGCCCTCGGCGATGGCGTAATAAACGCGATTGCCGTCCAGCAAACGCCCGCTGAAAAAATTGCGCGGCCCCGGTCGTTGTCCGGCGGCCCAGGCTTCGCGCCGTTCCGCGCCGTCGTAAGGATCGGTGCCCGGTTCGCGCACCGACGTGATGCCAAAGGCCAGCCAAGTGCGGCCCAGCTTCTCTCCGCCGGTGATCGCCTGATGGCCGTGCATTTCAAACAGACCGGGGATGACCGTTTTGTCGCTCGCGTCAATCACGTTGCCGGTGTGCAGCGCTGGATTGTGCGCGACGATTTCCTTAATGCGATGGCCTTCGATCACCACGTCAACGTCGCGTTGATAGGCCGCTGATTTGCCGTCGAATAAACGTCCGGCGTGCACGACCAGCGTGCCGGTGACTTTTTCGGGCTGCCACGTCAGTTGCGTGTTGAAGTCTTCGACGCGACCCGTTGCGAGGTTGACCTTCTTCAACCGATCCAACGATTGATAGACGAGGCTCTGCGAATCGCCCGTCCAACTGGGCGAATCGGCCAAGTCGCTGTTCACGCGGCGCGGTGTCCCGGTCAGTTCAAAGCGTTCGTTGAGCGCGGCGACCGACAGCCTGCCGTCTTCGACAAAGGCCAGCGCCCGGCCAGCGGGCGACAACGTCGCGTACACCAACGTGCGTTCAGGTAGCGGCACGAGATGGCGCGGCGTGCCGCCGTCGAGCGGGATGAACTGCACTTCGTAGAAGCCTTCGCGGAAGCGCGTCGAGTGCGGTTGCAAGACCGGCACGGCGATGGCTTTGCTGTCGGGCGTCCACGAAATTTGTGTCGCCTGGATGGTACGGTTGAGCAGCGCGCGCGTTTGGCCCGTCGCCAGTTCGCACACCTGCAAGCGCGCGGCCAGCGCCTCGCTGCTGAAGAAAGCCACCCGCTTGCCATCGGGCGACAGCGCGGGTTGCGTCGCGCCGCTGGGCGTTTTGACCAGCAGCTTTTCCGCGGCCGTGTTCAGGTCGCGCTGCCAGACATCCATCTGGCCTTGTTGATCCGACACGTAAATCAATTGCGCGCCGTCGGCTGACCACCTGGGTTGCGCCTGTACAAAAACATCGTTGGTCAAGCGTTTGGCAGGCTTGCCTTGCTCTTGCAGCCACAGATCGCCGAGCGCGGTAAAGGCTACGCGCTGGCCGTCGGGTGAGATAGCAGGCGCGACGATGCCGCGCACCGGGCGCGGCGCGATCGAATCGAAGTCGCGTTGCTTGCGCGCATACTCCGGACGGTTGAGTTTGAGCGTCGCTTCAAACGCCACGGTCGCGCGTTGCTCACTGCCCAGCTTCGCGCGTTTGATCTGCCCGTCGGCGGTGTAAAGAAATTCGGTCATCGAAAGCCAGGCGGCGCGAAAGGGAAACACGTCTTCGCCCGCCGCGCTCAACAGATGCGGCTGTTCGCCGGGCGCGACGGCCTGCAGCCACAGTTCCGGCGCGCTGCCGCGATCACCGGTTTGATAGACAAGTTGCTTGCCATCCGGTGACCACGCGGGCGCGGCGACCGTCGCATTCGTTTTGCTCAGCAACACCTCGCGCCGCTTGTCCGCCTTGGCTACGTCCTGAATCAGCCAAACACCACGCCCCGCGCTGCGTTCCGACGCGAAGGCGATGCTCTGGCCGTCGGGCGACCAGGCCGGGTTGAAATCATTGGCCGCATCGCGCGTGAGTTGTTCCAGCCGGCGGTTCGCCAGTTCAATCACCCACACGTCGTAATTGCCGCCGCGATCTGAAGCGAACGCGAGGCGCTTGCCATCGGGCGACCAATGCGGCTCGCGGTCGTCGAAAGTGCCGGTCGTGAGTTGCGTCAGGCCCGCCCCATTCGCCGCCACCGTCCACAGATGCCAGTTGCCGTCGCGGTAGGATTGAAAGGCGATCTGCTTGCCGTCGGGCGACCACGCGGGTTGGCGCGCATCGCCGAGTTCATCGGTGAGCGCCGTCGCCTTGCCGCCCGTGATGGGCAGTTTCCACAACGTGCCTTGCAGATCGAAGACGAGTGTTGTGCCGTCGGGCGCGGCGGCCATTGCGATGTTGGTGCCTTGTGTCAGCTTGAGTTCAAGCTGCGCCGCTTGTGGTGCGAAAGCAGCGGTCAAGCCCAGCCAGCCGGACAACACCACCAACGCGAGAAAACGAAATTGTTTGGGTGACAACGAAAGATGCATTGCGGTTGCTCCAGTTCAGGTTCCCCCCGCTCAAGCTTTAGGTGGCTTTAGGTGGCTTTAGGTGGATACCAACCTACTTCAACCCAAAGTTTGCGCGTCTCGAGGGCTAATTCATAATTGAGGTTGAGCGCGTTGACCGTAGCGCGGCCACACACCGTTTTACCGAGAATGGTTAGCTGGTCTGTGTCAAACGCGAAATGACTTTTCCACCGCTATTTGCGCGGGTTGAAAAGCGGAACTTCTCTTTTGGTTTGCGGATCAAGGCCGTGCGTTTGTGCGCCTTTGAAAGTATTGCAGTAAGTGCAGGCGAGCCATAAATTTTCCGCAACAGTTTTTCCGCCTTGCGACCGAGGCTGGAGATGCTCGATTTCAAGCCAGGCAAAAATATGTTTTTGCGTTCCCAGACAATAACCGCAACGATTTTTCGCGGCGCGGCGAATCGCTTTGTCCAGTTTTTTGGCCGGTTTTCTGCGCAACTCGCTCATGGCAATTCATCAGGCATTTTGAGTAAACCGCGCCGGACGGCTTCTGCAATGCCTTGTGCCTTGCGCAAATTGCCTGCCTGATACACGCGCAATAAGGCGTCCAATTCATTCCTTTCCAACGGAGTGATGGCGGCTTCGCGCTGTTTCCCCAACAGTTCGCTCATGCGTTTATTTTCGGCGGCGGACATTTTCATCTTTGCCAACGCCAGAACTTCGTCGTCTGAGCAATCCGCCAAAGGTCTTGCCAATGTTTCCGCCTCTTCGCTGACGGCTTTGCGCACCGCATTTTTGATAATCGTAGCCACACTTTTTTTCTTCGTTTTGGCCAGAAGCGAAACGCCTTCATACAAATGATTCGGCAACTTAACGCTGATTTCCATAAGTTATAACCTCGCCAAAAGCATAACACGAAAGATGAAGCTGACGAACCATTCGAGACGAGCGGCAGCTTCGTGTTGGCTGCCACTTCCTGATTCATTTTGTTTCAAGTTCATTCTGGCAAGGCGATGCGCCGCAGCGGCCTGCCAGCCCCAACAATTCGCCCAGCCTTGCGAGTAACCCGCTACTCACCATCAGCACGCCTGCGAATGATCAAGGTTGATCAAACATTCTTTACAATTCCCGTATATGCTCATACCGTACAACCCAAATGAAAGCGACGATTGAAAATTGCGAAGGTTTTGCATGGGACGAAGGCAATGCCAATAAAAACTGGCCTCCGCACGACGTAACCGATAGCGAATGTGAAGATGTCTTTTTTAATTTGCCGCTGCTCATTGCTTCCGATAAAAAGCATTCTGCCAACGAAAGCAGATTTTTTGCGTTGGGGCGAACCGATGCCGACCGTTGGCTTTTTATTGCTTTTACCATGCGTAACAAGTTGATCCGGGTAATCTCTGCCCGTGATATGACAAAAAGTGAAGAGAGAATTTATGCCGAAAAAATTAAAAGAGATACCCGTGCTGACTAACGAAACCGCCGAGCGTGAATTTTGGGCGGCCCACGATTCGACCGATTTCATTGACTGGCAAACGGCTGAATCGGTGGTCTTGCCGAAACTAAAGCCGACCACACGAACCATCTCGCTCAGACTTTCCGCCTCAATGTTGGCTAAAATCCGCCTGGTTGCCAACAAGCGCGACGTACCCTATCAGTCGCTCATCAAATCATTTTTGCAGGAACGCATTGACGAAGAACTAAAACTATCCAAAGCCTGATTCATCCTATTCAATTCATTCAGGCGTCTCAGCCTTGCCTTGAATCGAGGCTCGACACTGATTCTGAGAACCAATGATCAAGTTCCGCCAGCAACGCCTGCGCCTCCTTCAAATCCGCCGTGTCAAAGCCTTCGGTAAACCAGCCGTAAATCTCCGCGAGCATCTGCCGCGCTTCGGCTGTTTTGCGCTGCCGTTGCCACAAACGCGCGAGGCTGGTTGCCGCACGCAGTTCCCACGATTTCGCGCTTTGTTGGCGAGCGATGCCGATGGCCTGGTGATAACAAGCTTCGGCTTCGGCTTCGCGGCCCACTGCGTCCGTTTTAAGCAGCAATTCTCCCCTGATTCGTTGTATCTCTGCATTGAAGTAACTTTCGCCCATTCGCGGGGATATCTGAATCGCTTCGGTGAGCGTTGCCAGTGCTTCTTCAGTTTTTCCGGCCTCACCTAGCCACTGGGCCAGCATTGCATGGAATTCGGTGAAAGCGCACTTGGCCCCCATTTCCTGCAACAGCGCGATGGTATCCCGAAGCATAGAGATGCCTCTTTCTGTTGCCCCCTGCGCTGCGATTGCGTTGCCGTCCCAGGCAGTGGCCCAGGCTCGCTCTTGAGCAATATCATGTTCGTTGCAATGTGCGATACACGTTTCCGCAGCGTTTTGCACCTGCACATATTCACGAACAGAAGTATGGAAGACGGTGGCAAACATCTGAGTCATTGCCAGGCTTCGAGAATCGCCAGTTTTCTCCGATAGAGAAAACGCTTCCTGTAGTTTCCGTCTGCCTTGATCAGGATAGCCGAGCAGCCACAAGATACGTGGGAGTTGGCCTAAACTGTAAATGCCAGGATCAAGGCGTAAAAGTGCAATGTAAGTCTGGTGCTGATTGGGATCGTGAAAGCAGATTGACTGTTCCAGATTCTCGCGGGCGAGAATTACCTCGCCCATATGAACTAGAGTAAATCCAAGCGCCTGATGTGCAGCCGCCAGCATTACCTTTTCATTTAGCGTCTGAGCCACCTGTACCATCTGCTCACCAATTTGTCGTGAAGTTTCCTGCTCTCCTCCGACCATATAAAATGCCCACAAGCCCCAGAGAACAGGGAAAACTTCAGGGGCTTCGCCGATGAGCTGACAAAGTTCCCTTGCTCTGGCATAGCTGGCTCCGGTTTCCGGGGCCGCATACCCTCGCGTAACCCCGAGCGCCATCCCCTGCGTAAGCTCCAGTGCCAGTTCTTTCTGTACACGCTGCGGGTTGTCAGGCAGCGACTTCAGCAATTGGAGTCCGCATTGCGCCAGCACAATAGCCTCCGCATTGGCCAACACGTCAGAGGCTTGTTGTGCGGCCAATAGATAAAACTCAACTGACCGTGCAAAATCTCGCGCCGCTTCAAGGAGGTGCGCCAGTTCCGCTGCAATGCTGCTGCTCCGTTCGCCATAAAATCCCAAGAGCGATTGTGCGACTGACGCGCTCAAAGTTGCACGCCGCGTCGCGCGCAGAGAGCCGTAAAGCGCGTTCTGATAGAGTACATGCACGAACCGATATTTAAGCGTCAGCGTGCGATTCGGAAACTCCGCTTCACTCGTCAGCTTCACAAACGCAAAAACCCGTTCCAGCTTTTCCAACCGTTCTTCCACTTCATCCGCATCAAGGCTCAGCACCTGCGCCACCACTGCCGAATCGAACTCGTAGCCCTGCACACTCGCCGCAGTCAGCAGCTTGCGGTCGTCTTCGCTCAGTTGCGCGATCTTGCGTTCGATCATCCCACGCACCGATTCCGGCAATTCGCGCTCGATGTCGGGCAGCGTTTGCGCCAATATCCATGCGCCGCTCGTGTTGGCAATCACGCTGCGGTCGCGCAGGTAGCGCACCAGGTCCGCCATAAACAACGGACTGCCTTCCGTCTTCGCGTGAATCAGTTGGGGAAACTCTGGTGGGAAACGATTGCCCGGGAATTCCAGCGCGAGGTATTCGGCAATCTCGGCGGCAGTCAAAAACTCCAGCAACAATTCCCGGCACACGCCGCGCGCCTGCAAATCCGGCTTGATCTGCAAGAAGGGATGTTTCGCCAGCAGCAGATCCGAAGGCCGATATGTCACCACGATCAGCACGCGCATCGCATCGAACTTGCCCGCGAGAAAACTGAGCAGATCAATCGTCGAGACATCCGCCCAATGCAGATCGTCAAAGAAAATCACGAGCGGTTGTTGTTGTGCGACGGCTTGCAGGAAGCTGGCGAGTTCGCGCTTCATCCGTTCCTGCGAAGCGGCTTTGACTTCGGCCAGCAGGCGCGCGGACTCTGCAGTGTCGCCTGACAGCGGCGCGACCTGGGCGTACCACGTCGGCGCAAGTTGTTTCATCGTTTGCGCAAGACGCTTGTCGTTTTGCAGCAGGCTTTCCAACGCTTCGAGCAACGGCAAATAGGCTTCGGTTCCCGCGAGCCGTTCCGAACAACGCCCGCGCGCAATCGTGCATTGATTCCTGGTCGTGAGTTCGGCGAGAAAGTCTTCGACCAGCGTCGTCTTGCCGATGCCTGGCTCACCCGCGACACAAAGCAATTGACCGCGTCCGTCCAGCGCGGAGGCAAAGCCGGATTGCAATTCGGCCCGCTCGGTTGCGCGGCCAACGGTGTGGCGTTCGCTGGCGGGTTTTACAGCGCGCTGAATTTGGCCACTGCTGTGCGGGCTTGCTAATTCCGCCAGCGCCTGCTCGATTTCGCCAGCCGTCGGGCGGGCCTCGGCCTGTTTCGCCAGCATCCGCAAAATCAAGGCATTGAGTGTGGCGGGCAGGGCCGGATTCAACTGCGCGGGCGCGACAGGCGTTTCGGTCGTGATCTGTTGCAAGATGCCGAGCAACGTGGCCGAACGGAACGGATGCACGCCCGTCGCCAGTTCGTAAAACAAAATGCCGAGCGCGAAGATGTCGGATGGATGGCTGACCGTTTCGCCGCGCGCTTGTTCAGGCGACATGTAATTCACCGTGCCGAGCAGCATGCCGGGCTGCGTACCTGCCAGCGCTTCGGCTTCTTCATTCCGCGTTCCGCGTTCCGCATTCCGCAATGGGCTGAGCCGCGCCAGGCCGAAATCCAGCACCTTAACGTAGCCATCAGCGCGCACCATGATGTTTTCGGGTTTGATGTCGCGGTGCGTGACGCCCGCCGCGTGGGCTGCGTGCAAGGCTTTGGCAAGCTGGCTGCCCCAGGCAATCAGCGAATCAATTGCCACAGGCTCAGCGGCAATCGCCCGCAGCGTGCGCCCGGCGACCAGTTCCATCACGATGAAGCGTCCGGCGTCGCTCTCGCCGATTTCGTGAATGGTGATGATGTTCGGATGATTGAGCGCCGAAATCGCCAACGCTTCCTGCTCAAAGCGGCGCAAGCGTTCGGTGTCGTTGGTGAATTCATTGGGCAGCAATTTCAACGCAACCTGCCGTTTCAACCGCGTATCTTCAGCGCGCCAGACTTCGCCCATCCCACCGCGCCCCAGCAACGAGACGATGCGGTATTGATTGATAACGCGCTGTTCCGAATTCGACAACGGATTCGGCAACATCGCCGATCTGTAATTGCAGATCAACGCGCGCGGTTTGTCCAACTTGCAGCGTGAGATTGTTGAGCTTCTGAGCTCGAAATCCGGTCTAGCTGGCGGTGATGGTGTAGTCGCCGGCCGGTAGGAACGAGAGCGTGAAGCTTCCGCTTCCGTCGGTCTTCGCTTCGCGGGTGAGGTTGGTTTCCTGGTTGACGGCTTTGACTGCGACATCGGGAACGAGCCCCCCGGTTTTGTCGGCAACGGTGCCTGTCAAAGTTGCCGTGGTCTGCTGTGAGAACA
>JANOWX010000655.1:0-4478 GCA_031418175.1 Acidobacteriota bacterium
GCGCTATCAAGCACGGACACTGAACCCGCAACCCAACGGCCATCCGGTGAAATAGCCACACTGTGATAGCCGTCCCCGTGTTTAGTCCATTGAGCTTGGCGCGTCGCCAGGTTCCAGCGAATGATCTCTTCGTTTTGATCGGAAGACGCCAGCCATTGTCCATTGGGAGAAAAAGCCAGCCCTCTGATGCGCGTGCGCAGCCCAAACAACACGGCTTCTTTGCGTCCTGTGACCGCATTCCAAAGGATGATCGAACGGTCTTCGCTACCCGATGCGATGCGTTTGCCGTCGGGCGAAATGGCGACAGCCCCAACCGGATGGCTGTGTTGGCTGAGATTGGCGACGCGCTCACGCGCTACGACATCCCAAAGCAAAATCGAACCGTCGCCATGCGTCGAAACGACGTAACGGCCATCGGGCGACCAGGCCAAACTCCAAACGTAAGAAGTATGTTCCCAACGCAAGATCATCTCTTGCGTCACGGCATTCCAAAGAATGATGTCTTCTGAACCAGTGACAGCCATTTTGCCATCGGGCGAGAAAGCGGCTGCGCGTCCGTTGTCTCGATGTGCCTGTAGTTTTTCAATCGCTCGCTGTTTGACGGTATCAACAAAATGAACGGTGCCAAAGCCGTCCACTTTCACCAGTCGCACGCCATCACGCGAAAACGCCATTCCTGACCCGCCAGGGTTCAAAAGCTTGTTTACCTTGAATCCTGCTTCCACATCACCGACTTGTCCTCCGCTAAATAAAAGCTGCGGGTTGTTCGGCGCAAAATACAGCGGCACCCAATCTGCGCCCCACATCGGCAGATCGCGCACCTTCTCCCAACTACCGATACGCCACAGCACCGTTCTTTCATCCGGCACTTTTGAAGCCGATGCCAGATACTTGCCGTCTGGCGAAAGTGCGACGTCTGTCACTAATGCGCGATGGTCGCGCAGTGCGGCGACTTTGGTCAGGCTCTTCGCGTCCCATACGATCACCGTTTGATCCCAACTCGCTGTCGCAAAGTATTTGCCATCGGGTGCGAACGACACCGCGACAACGAAGCCCTGGTGATCGGTCAATTCTTTTCGCAACTCGCGCCGTGCGAAATCCCAAACCAGCACTTTGTTGTCTTCGCCCACCGAAACCAACAGATCGCCTTTCGGTGAAAAGACGGCGCGTCGCACACCCGCCGTATGTCCAGCTTGGAAAATATGTTCGTCCCATTCCTCGCCTTGCGCCAGCCAAATGGCTGACAACGCGACGACGAGCAATGACAAAGCCGCCATTGCGCTCGCCTTCAACCAACGGCGCAACTTGTTGCTGCGTAATCGCTCTTGCACACGCCGCAAATCGGCGAGCAAAGCGGCGGCTGATTCGTAGCGTTCTTCTCGTAGCGGTTTGAGCGCCTTGCGAATGATCGCGGCCAAATCAGAGGGCGTTCCATTCAAAGCGTTGGCGAGTTGCGGCAGCCCGGCTTCATCGCGCGGCACGCGCTGCCATCAGCATTTCGCAAAGCACTAGCCCTACGGCGTAAACATCGGTGCGCGCGTCAACCGGCAAACCGCTGGCTTGTTCAGGCGACATATAGCTGGCTGTGCCTACGATCACGCCGGTTGAAGTCAGCGAGGGGGCGACGGGCGACGGAGCCATTTCTTCCTCTCCCTGTTGCTCTGTCGCCGCGTCTCCCACTCCCAATTTGGCGATGCCGAAATCGAGTACTTTCACCAAACCGCCGTCGTCGCGAATCATCACGTTTTCGGGCTTGATGTCGCGGTGAATGATCGCGGCTTCGTGCGCCACGCGCAGCGCGTCGGCCATTTGCGCGGCTACCTCAATGGCTTGCGCCACGTCGAGCGGCGCGGCTTTCAACCGCTCGCGCAAGGTTTGTCCGGCGATGTATTCGGTGACGATGTAATGCTGCGTTTCTCCCTGAATGGTTTGCGCGCCGATTTCGTGAATCGTGATGATGTTGGGATGGCTGAGTTGCGAAGCGGCTTGCGCTTCCTGCTTGAACCGTCGCACGCGCTCATCGTTGCGCGTGAAAGCGACGGGCAAGACCTTGATGGCTACCGGTCGTTGCAAGGCCGCGTCGTGCGCCAGATAAACTTCGCCCATCCCGCCCGCGCCCAGCAATCTTTCAACGCGGTAATGGCCGATCTGCTGCCCCGTCAACGAAGGCGCGAGCCTGAACACAGGCGTAGCCAGAAAGCTGTCATTCGTCTTCGCGTGCGCCAGCAGCGATTCCACTTCACGGCACAAGTCGGCATCTGCGCCGCAAGCCTGCGCGAGAAAGGCCGCGCGTTCGGCGGGCGGCAAGTCCAGCGCCTTGAGATAGATTTCAATCACTTGATCTTGGTTCATAAGAATCTCCGAGAGCCTTTGTCTTTTCGTCGCGTAGCGACGCCTGACTTTAGCCGTGGATTTTAATCCCTTGTCATTACCCAAATCTTTTCAGTTGCGCGCTGAAGGCGCGACGGACATTAGCCGGTGGTGCAACCACCGGAACCGTGTCGTTATTGGGTTTGCGTCCCGGCAGGGACGCCGGACTCTGATTTATTCGTAAACCAGTTCGCTCCCAGCGCCCCTTCAGGGCGCGAAAATGTTGGCATCTTGTCCGGTGGTTCCGCGCAGCGCTTCACCACCGGCTAATATCCACGGCCCTTTCAGGGCCAAAAAGAGGAACTGCAAAACTGAAAAGATTTGGGTAATGACAAGGGATTGAAATCCACGGCTAAAGTCAGGCGTCGCTACGCGACGGAAGAGGCTCAGGCGTTTTGGTTTGCTATACAGCGTTATGTGGTTTCCAACTCACGCCGCAACCACGCTTGCCCGAACTTCCACAACTGGGTGATGCGTCCGGGGGTCACGCCTAACACTTCGGCAATCTCTTTGCCTTCGAGGTCGGCGAAAAACTTCATATCAACCACGCGCGCGACTTGCGGGTGCGCTTGCGCCAGCCGTTCCAACGCTTCATGCAGCGCAATGATTTCGAGCGAACGATTGGCCGCGACCAGCAAGTCTTCGTTCATCTTCACGCGCACCAGCGTGCCGCCGTGCTTTTGCGCTTGATGAGAACGCGCGTGGTCTACCAATACGCGGCGCATCACTTGCGCGGCGACGGCGAAAAAGTGCGCGCGGCTTTGCCATTGCACCTGTCGCGCATCCGCCAGCCGCAACCACGCTTCATTGACCAGCGCCGTCGTTTGCAACGTATGCCCTACGCGCTCATCGCGCATCTGCGCCCGCGCCAGCCGGCGCAATTCGTCGTAAACGAGCGGCGTCAATCGTTCCGATGCTTCCTGATTTCCGTCCTGCCAGACCAACAGCAAGGCGGTGCAATCTTCCTGATCTGAAAATTTCATCTGGGTTTGCTTCCTGGTCTTGAGGGGATAAACGCGGGCAATCGGACAGACTTATTTTTGGCATACGGCTAAACTCAGCCGCCGCTGTGGCGAAGAAGGCCAGGCAATGACATGAATGAAACGTAAAAACGCCGCTGAGGAACTTCTTTTCGGCATCAACGCGGATGTCGAGGTTGTAGGAAAGCAGGTCGTTGTTGGGGCGTCACGGGCCGTATTCGCTGCCCAGGATGTCGGCGCGGGAAGGGGTTTGCGGTGATGGCGCTTGTGCTACAACCAACGTGGTAAGAATAAACAGCAGACAGGCAAGGCGGAGCGCGTAATGGCATCGCATTTGTTTTCCTCTCTCTGGTTGATGGAACTTAGAGTGACCGTGGAAATGTTGCGGGGAGACGGTTGAAAACAGGCATGAAAAGGCGTTATCTGAAAGCCGCAGTATCGCCAGTACTCCTTTATGGTTTGTTAAACTAGGCCAGAATTTAAGAAAACCTTACTTGATTTTTTCGAGTAGTTTTCCAAGCAACTCCTGAAGCAATGTCCTCGCTTCAGTACTCCCACTGTCAGCCTTGGAGACAAGCGAAGAGAGCAAATCTTTGAGAATGCTGTCTGGCGCGTCGGGGACGGTCGTTAACGTAATGAGATTGCTAATTGCTTCAGTCTTCAAGTCTGATGGCTTGACGCCAGATTGAGGAGTTGGGAGATTCGTTATCTCAGGTGCTTTATCGTTACAAGGCGATTTCGACCAATCCCAAAATTTGTTAGGATCTATTACCTCGCAGGTATCACACTGCCCCAGAATACCCTCAGAATATACCCCCGGCGTCGGTAGTGTCACTAGCTTAGATACAGGAAGTATGTATGGATCATCGGTAGTTGATTAGCGGCTTGGTTTTGTCCAGCCGCAGTCAGCAATTGTTAGTCGGACGTTGAATTCAGCTTCAGGAGGTATTGGCCAGTGTCGGCGCTTGAGGCAAGGGAGGTGCAATTAGTTGGGTCAGTTTTTCGAGCACTTCGCCGCCGCTCTTTTTGAGCGTGCCGAGGACGCTCTGGAAGGCGGCAAAGGCGGCGGCGCCGCGCGCGTTCTTGGAACATTGCGAGACCTTGCGCGCGATCACCGCCGGGCGCAAG
>JANOWX010000656.1:0-1614 GCA_031418175.1 Acidobacteriota bacterium
ACATCGTGAATTGGTTCGACAAGTATTTGCAGGGTGCGCCGATGAAGCAGTACGACGTGGAATAGCGTCGCCCCGCCCAACTCCACCGCAACGCGCAGCGCGCGCCGAACTGAACGTTGGCGCGCGCTGCGTGTTTTTAACTTGAACTGGAAGGAAAGCAACTCTTCATCAGGTGAGAACTGAGGCCGGTTACAATCAAATGCTCAGCACGACAGCCAGCGCATCAGTGATCTCGCGCATGAGCGAAGCCTCAAGCCGGCCGAGCCGGCGCGTGAACCTTTCGTGCGCCACTGAACGAACCTGGAAAGTGTCTGCCGCTGAAGTTTTGCTCAGACCCGTGGCTGGCAAAGGCATGACTTGCACCATCCACGCCACGTTACCGTGCCAGTCTTTCCAATCGGTCAGCGGGACAACGACTTTGAGCGGCAGAATGCCAACCTGATCATCGCTCACAATGACAGCCGGTCGCGTCTTCTGCATCTCCGCGCCGACGGTGGGATTCAAATTGACCAGCCAAACTTCGCCTCTACTCATAGTCCAGAAAATCCTCGCCATCCAACGCGGTGAAAGCCGTCAACTCTTTGTCGGCCAGGTAATGCGGCAAAGCAATTTGCGCGGAAGCCGCCAGCCGCCGCCGGCGCTCTTCGCGAGTCAGCGACGGGGCGGGCGGCAAAGTTTCGCGGATCAAGCGCACGGCAGCCTCAACCATGCTCAGCCTTTCTTCCAACGGCATTCTCTGAATCTCATCCAAAACTTCAGTCTGGCTCATGCAACCTCCAGTCGAATAGCGGCAGCCTTGGTTTTTTTTTGGGATCATTCACAGGATAACGCGGGCAATGATACTTTGCAGCGCCGTTTTTTCACAGTGCGGCTTCACTTGATGTTGACCCGCACCGTATTCGCCGCCTTGCCCTCCACTTTCAGCACAATGTCTACTTCACCGCGTCCCGCCAACGAGCGCGGTACTTCCACATTGACTTGATCCAGTCCCACCAATCCGCCTTGTTTCCCAGCATAAGTAACTGCCGCATTCACCCCGCCGATGGTGGCGGTCACAGCGCTGAGGGCACTGCTGAAGCGAATGCAAGTTCCGAAGAGTAGTAGAAAAACACGTTCGCCCGCTGGGCCGAGATCAATCGGGACTGAGACGTAGAGATTAGTTGCCGGGTCAAGCCGGGAAATTGGTTCATAGACCTGCGTGCCGTTCGCGCGCACGCGCAAGGCGACAGCGGCGGCTAATTTCCGCTGTGCCTCACATCAGTTACTCACTTGAGATTGAGACTGACCACATTCGCGGCCTTACCTTCTACAGTCAATGCAAGATTTACGTCGCCGCGCCCGCGCAAAGAGCGGGGTACACGGATGTTGACTTGATCGAGGCCGATGAATCCCGGCGCCGGGTTTGCAAATAAGACCTCGGCATTCATGCCTCCCAATGACGCCGTTGCCGCTGACAACGCGCTGCGTCCACGGATGCCTGTGCCAAACAGGACGAGAAAAACTTGGTCACTGGCATCGCCCATATCCGGGCCGAGATCAATCGGCACGGCGACAAACCGATTCTGCGCGGTATCGAAACGCGCCAGCGGCTCGAAACTTTGCGTGCTGTCGGCC
>JANOWX010000657.1:0-12074 GCA_031418175.1 Acidobacteriota bacterium
GTTTTTCCGCGCCATTGCGGTGCTTGTGCCCCAGCGTGCGCCCGATTGCTCAAGGCGTAAAGCCAACGGCGCGTAACAAATCCCGAAAGCGCGGAGCGTTGCGCAACGGGTCGTAAACCGGGTCTACGCTTATGTGCACCAAATGATCGGACTGCGCCACATAGGCTTGATTCAGGTATTTGAGCGCCTCTGCCAGTTCACCCAACCCGATATGTACGCGCGCCAGATAGACCGGCGAGAGCCATTGTTTTTTGGCGGCGGCTTCCAATTGCCGCAACAGGGCGCGCGCTTCACGCGGCTGCCCAGCCACGGCATAGGCATAAGCCAGCCATGACTTCGTCGAATTAGTGCGGCTGATTTCGAACGACTGGCGATACTCAGCGAGACCTTGCTGATAATGTTGCTGCTGCAACAGGATGCCTCCTAACACACGATGCGCGGCGCTGGCCCAAAAGCCCGCTGGGTCGAGTTCGAGCGTCTTGTTGGCTTGCGTGCGCGCGCGTTCGTATTGCCGCGCAAAATAAAAGATATTGCCCAGCCCCAGACAGACTTGTTGCGAAAGCGGGTCGAGTTCCAGCGCCTTTTCCATGATTGCCTCCGCTTCGGCAAAGCGTTTCAGCCGCGCGAGCGCGCTAGCGTAGTAAAAACGGGCGTCAATGAAGTTGGGATTGAGCGCCAGTGTGCGTTTGAATTCCAACTCAGCTCCGGCCCAATCCCAATCGTAGATTTTGGCCTGCGCCAGCGCGAAATGCGCTTCGGCCAATTGATCGTCCAGCGCCAAGGCCGTCAGGGCCGCTTGTCGCGCCTTGGGAATGGCTTCGCGCGGCGCCAGGTATTGGCTGGAAAAATCCTGGTAAACCAGCGCGATGCCGCTGTGCGGCAGGGCGAAACGCGGTTCGAGCGCGAGCGCCTGATTGAATAGAGCCAGCGCCTTCTCGCCGCTTTCCTTGGTGAGTTGGCGTTGAAAATAGCGGCCTTTCAAATAAAGCTGATAGGCCTCGCTGTTGACCGCCGGCGGCTGAGCGGTTGGCTGCCCGGTTGAGTTACGCAATGGCGGGCGTAACTTGAGCGTGACCTCGCGCACGATTTCGGCCTGCACGGCTTGCAGATCAGCCGCCGTTTTCTGATAGCGTTCGCTCCACAGTTGCGTGCCATCGGACGTGTCCGCCAATTCAGCGGCAATCACTAAGCGCTCGCCTTGCCGTTGCACACGCCCGGTGATGATGGCGCGCACTTTCAAATCGTTCCCCACCTGGCGCGGATCAACTTCGCGCCCCTTGTAGGTGAACACAGTGCCGCGCGCCATCACACGCAAGCCGGGCAATTGCTGTTGCAGGTTTTGCATCAGGCTTTCAGTGAGGCCGTCGGCCAGATATTCCAGTTCAGGATCAGCCGCGACATTCACGAACGGCAACACGGCCAGCGTATCGAAGCCGGTGGCTGTGTGCGACATCCGCCAAAGTTGGCTCAGCGTTACGCCCGCAAGCAACAACACCAATAGCGCGACACTTAACGCCAGCCCTTTCCTGTGCGCGCTCAACCGCGTCAACAACCGCCGTGATTTGCCGGTCGGACGCCCCGCCGCTTTGGTCGTGAAGGCGGCGGCTTCGCGCGCGTCTGCGCCGGGCGCGGCTTGGCCGACGCGCAGGCTCAGCGAAGGCTGACCTGTGAGCGTATCGCCGATACGTTTGAAATTTGCGGCCAATTCAAGTTCCTGTTTCAACTCTTTCAACTCGCTGGCGAATGCGGCGGCTTGCTGATAGCGCTGGTTGCAATCTTTGGCAAGGGCGCGCTTCACGATGCGTTGCAAGGCGGCGGGCATTTGCGGGGCATAGGTCTGCAAGGCAGGCGGTTCGCGTTCGAGAATCGAAACCAGCACATCGCCGGTCGTCGCGCCGGCAAAGGGCGCGCGGCCCGTGAGCAATTCATACAGCACCACACCCAGGCTGAAAATATCGGTGCGCCCATCTACTTCCAGTCCGCGCGCCTGTTCGGGCGACATATAGCTGATCGTGCCCATCAATTGGCCGGGATCGGTGTCTACCGTCGAAAACGTCGCGGGGGTCGCGGGTGCTGCGTGTGTGTCAGTCAGTTTGGCCAGTCCGAAATCGAGCACCTTCACCAACCCATCCGGGCGCAGCATGATGTTTTCGGGTTTGATGTCGCGGTGCACAATCCCAGCTTGATGGGCGGCGGACAAAGCGCCGGCTGCTTGCACGGCGGTGTCCAGCAGTTCGCCCAGCGTCAGCCCCGCGCCGCGCAACAAAGTACGCAGCGTGCCGCCTTCGACAAACTCGGTGGCGATGTAATACACGAGGCCTTCCGCCGTTTGGGCTTCGCCGATTTCGTGGATGGTGAGAATGTTGGGGTGGTTGAGGGTAGAGATGGCGCGCGCTTCCTGGCGAAAGCGGCGCACGCGTTCGGCATCGCTGGTCGAGCGGCGCGACAAAAGTTTGAGCGCGACTTGGCGGCCCAGGCGCGGATCGTAGGCCAGATAAACCGCGCCCATTCCGCCGCGCCCTAGCTCGCGCAGCAATTCGTATTGACAGATGGTCTGGCCTGCCAGGGAGCCGGTTGGCATTTCCGATGGTGGCGCCTTGGCCCCCGGAGTCGTAGCGAATGCGCTTTCTTCCATGGCGTGTTCTCGCGGCGGCATCATCGGATAAGAAGTGCGTCAGTTCAAGGCGGAAACCCCGCGCGCTGTACCAAGTCCGCAAACCGGGGCTGGCCGCGCACCACGTCATAAATCGGATCCGTCTTCAACCCGCGAATCGTCGGCAAGTGTTCATCAATACATTGGTTCATCAAGGCAAAATAACGATCCCACTCGCCCAGCCCGGCGGCGATGGCGGAATAGTGCCCGGGGCCGACATAAGTTTGCCGTGCCAGCGCCTTCAATTCCGCCTGATAGCGCAAGGCTTCCGTGCGTTGTCCGGCCAGGCCGCTGACCAGGCCGAGCGCGGAGACGACATCCGGGCTGCGCGGCGCAACGGCACGCGCCTTGTACAGTTCCACCAGCGACTCAGCGTAGCGCCCCTGCGTCATGTAACAAAATCCGGTGTAACACAGCGCCGTCACGTTGTTGGGCTGCTGTGCGAGCGTCTCGCGCAAGACGGCCAACGCCTCGTCGTAGCGGCGCGCGCGGTAGAGGATGCTGCCCAATTGGATGTGGGTGGGCGGCGCGTAGGCGTCGAGTTCATCGGCCAGCCGCGCCTCACGCACGGCTTCGTCAAAGCGGCCCAGCGCCCCCAACAGGCTCGAATACCAGTGATGCGCGTTCGCGTAATTGGGATTGAGTTCGAGCGCGCGCTTGAACTGCGCCTCGGCCTGGGCCCATTCAAACGAATTGTCGGTGAGCAGCTTGCCCAACGAAGCGTGCGCGTCGGCCAGTTGTTCGTCAATCAGCAAGGCGCGTTCGATGGCGGCGCGGGCTGGCGGCACAACCTCGCTGGGCGGTTTCACGCGATAGGCGACCAGCGTGTTGTAAGCGTCGGCCAAGCCGACATAGGCCAGCGCGAAACCGGGGTCTTGCTCGCTGGCCTGGCGGAAGTATTCGACGCTTTTGAGCATGCCGTCGGCGGTGCGTTTGTTCCAGTGGTAACGGCCCAGCAGATAAAGCTGATAGGCCTCGCTGTTTTGCGTGTAGCGCGCGGCCAGTCGCTGCTGCTGCGCGCCGCTCAATTGCAACCGCAACTTGCTGGTGATTTCGCGCGCGATTTCGGTTTGCACGGCCTGCACCTCGATGAGCGGGCGCGGATACCGCTCGCTCCATAGCAGCGTGCCGTCGCGCGCGTCCACCAATTCCACCCCAATCTGCAACTGCTCGCCTTGCCGCTGCATGCGCCCGGTCAGCACCACGTCCACTTGCAACGCCTTGCCCACCTGGCGCGGATCAACTTCGCGGCCCTTGTAGGCGAAGACCGCGCCGCGCGCCTTGACCCGCAAAGCGGGCAATTGTTGCAGGCTTTGCATCAGGCTTTCTGTAACGCCATCAGCCAGGTAATCCATTTCAGGGTCGGCGTTGGCGTTGCTAAAGGGGAGCACGGCGATAATTTTGCTGCCGCCCGGCTCGCGCACTTGCCAGCGGCGGTAAGTCACCGCGCCCGCCAACACCAACGCCAAGGTTGCCAATAGTCCTAAAGCAACCGGCGCAAATTTTAACGGAAGGACAGATGCCTCTAGCCGGCGCCACCAGCTTGGACGCGCGACCGCATCAGTTTTGAGCGAAGCCCGCGTCACCAGCAAATCGGTTTCGGCGTCAGGCTTCACCGACTGGCCCACCCGCAGGCTCAGCGACACTTCACCGGCAGGTGTTTCGCCGCTACGTTTCAAGCGCGCCGCCAATTCCAACCTCTGCCTCAGTTCTTTCAATTCATCGTGCAATTCAACCGCGTGCTGATAACGCGCGCTGGTTTCTTTGGCCAGCGCGCGGCTGACGATGCGCTGCAACGAGCCGGGCACGGCGGGCGCGAGGCTGGCAAGCGGCTTTGGTTCACGGTCTAAAATCGAAACCAGCACATCGCCCGTGGTAGCGCCTGCGAACGGTGCGCGGCCCGTTAGCATTTCATACAACACAATGCCCAGGCTGAAAATATCGCTGCGCGCGTCCACCTCTAAACCACGCGCCTGCTCCGGCGACATGTAACTGACCGTGCCCATCACCACGCCCGGATTGGTGTGGATGGTCGAGAAGGTTGCGGCGGCGGCGTTCTTGGGTTGCGTGCCGGTCAGTTTGGCCAAACCGAAATCAAGCACCTTCACCAAGCCGTCGGGCCGCAGCATGATGTTTTCGGGTTTGATGTCGCGGTGCACAATCCCGGCTTGATGGGCGGCGGACAAGGCGCTCGCCGTTTGCAGCGCCGTCTCCAAGACTTCGCCCAGCGTCAGTTCCCCGCTTTGCAAGCGCGTGCGCAACGTCTGTCCCGCGACGTATTCGGTCGCCAGAAAATGAACGCCGCCCCCGGTTCCCGCTGCGGTTCCCTCTTCGGTTAAGGACGCTTCGCCGATTTCGTGAATGGTCAGGATGTTGGGATGATTGAGGGCAGAGATGGCGCGCGCTTCCTGCCGGAAGCGGCGCACGCGTTCGGGGTCGCTGGTGAAGCGGCGCAGCAAAAGCTTGAGCGCGACCTGCCGGCCAAGTTGCGTGTCGTGCGCCAGGTAAACCGCCCCCATGCCGCCGCGCCCCAACGCGCTTTGCAATTCATAGCGGCCCAGCTTGCGGCCCAGCAGCAGTTGCGCTGTTCCCTGCTCCAACAATTCCGCCGCGACGGCTGCGGGCGGCGTTGCGAGAAATTCATCATTGCCGGCTTGATAGGCCAGCAGCGATTCGACTTCTTTCAGCAAGCCGGTATCGCCCGCACAGGCCTGTTGCAAGTAGACCGCGCGGGCCGCCGCCGGTTGTTCCAGCGCGGCTTGCAGCAGGCCATCAACTTGTTGCCAGCGTTCAGGCGTCATCCTCCTCCTTTGGCGCACCTCGGCTCATTTCGCGGCGCAGCCAGGCTTTGGCCGTATTCCAATCGCGCACCACGGTCGGCACCGAGATGCCCAAGACCTCCGCCGTTTCTTCGACGCTCAGCCCGCCGAAGTAGCGCAACTCGACGACGCGGCTCTTGCGCGGATCGAGCTTTTCCAGACCTTGCATGGCGTCATCCAGGGCGACCAATTCACCGGCCTGGGTCAGCGCGACGGTGGCGGCGGCTTCGATCTCGACGTGCACGGCTTGCCCACCGCGTTTCTGATAGTTGCGCGAACGCGCGTAATCAACCAACACGCGCCGCATGGCCTGGGCCGCCACACCCAGAAAGTGCGCGCGGCTCTGCCAGTCAATCTCCTGCCCCAACAGTTGCAAATACGCTTCGTGCACGAGCGCGGCGCTCTGTAACGTGTGGCCCTGCCGTTCACCGCGCAGGTAATGGCCCGCCAAGCGGCGCAGTTCGTCATAGACCAGCGGCAAGAGCCGATCAAAGGCGGCTTGATCGCCATTGCGCCAGTCGCGCAGCAGTTGAGTTACTTGAGTAGTTGCGGGAGTCATGCACAATTCCTTTAATGCGGGGGACTGCGCGGATTATAGCATTTACGTCACAGCGGGCCACTGCGGGAGCCATCAGTAGATTGCTCGCACCAAGAAAAAAAGCCAGCCAGGATATTCTCCCTGACTGGCTTTTTTGCATTCGCTTATTGCCGGCGCTTACTTGATGTTGACCTTGACTGTGTTGGCGGGTTTGCCATCCACACGCAGGACCAAATCCAATTCGCCGCGCCCGCTCAGATTGCGGGCGAGCAGGATGTTGAGTTGGTCTACGCCAACCAATCCACCCTGTTTCCCGGCGAAATCGGTTTGCATCACTGTGCCGCCGATGGTCGTGTTGACATTCGCCAGCGCCGTACGATTGCGGAAGCCGGAGCCATAGGCGATCAGATAAACCGTATCAGTCGCGGGGCCTAGATCAATCGGCTTGGTCACCCAGCGTTGCGTGCCGCTGTTGAATGTGGCGACCGTCTCATAGGTCTGGGTGCCGTTGGCTTGAACGCGCAAGGCGACGGCTGCCACGACGCCCTGGCCGTTGGTGTTCATGGTGAAGAGGCCCGGCGCGACTGCGGCAATCGTCACATCGCCGCCCGACAACGAAGCATCGCCCGAAGTCACCAGGATATTCGCCAGGCCCGCCGCCGTACCCGCCGGAATCACGAAGTTGATCTGCCCGCCCGAAACAAAAAAGAGCGGCGCCGCGCGCGTCACACCGGCGCTATCACGCACCGCCACGCTCGTGCCTGCCAGCGTCGTCGGCAATGGCGTCGTCGCCGCCGCCAAGGTAGTCGTCGCCAGCCCAGTGCCGTATGCCGCAACGATGCCTTCGGCGGTCAAGTCGCCCGCGCCGAAACTGGCGGCCGAGACGGTGGCCAACGCTTTGACGGGAGCGGCGCTGAGCGCCGACCAAGTACTGCCGTTCCAACGTGCCAGCGTGTCGGCGGTCACCTTGTTGCTGGTGCTGTTGTAAGCTTCTGAAAAATCGCCGCCGACATAGAGCATGCCGCCCACCAAGGTAATTGCATTCACCGTATGATTCACGCCATTCCCGCCGGCGCCCATGTTGGCGCCCAAGGCCGCCCAGCTTGTGCCATCCCAACGCGCAATGCCGTTGGCGCTGGTCTTGGCGCCGTTCGTCATCCCGCCGATAAAATCACCGCCGACATACAAAAGGCCGCTGCTATAGGCCAACTCCCATACGGTATTCTCAACGCCGTTGCCCATCGGCGTGGCGGAACTACCCACGACGCTCCAGGTCGCGCCATTCCACTTGGCGAGATTATTGGCGAGCAGTTTACTGCTGCCGGTATTGACGGCTTGCGCAAAAGTGCCCCCGACAAATAACTCTGTCCCATTCGTCGCCAAGGCATAGACTTCGCCATCCACGCCATTATTCGCCGTGCCAACACCCGTGCCTAAAGCCGTCCAAGTGTTGGTTTGTGTATTCCAGCGGGCAATGTGGCCCACCCCAACGGCTGTGTTATTGCTGTTGGTTACACTGACAAAGTTTCCGCCCACATAAACGTCATTCCCGATCACAGCCAGGTCGCTCACCACGCCGGAACTCGTGGCCGTATTCGTGCCTTTGCCTAACGCCGCCCAAGTCGCGCCCGTCCAGCGCGCCACACCGTTGGTGAGCAAGTCGTTGCCGTTACTGATGTGCGCGTGCTTGAACGTCCCGCCCAGATAAACTGAGCCATTGAGTACGGCAATGGCACCCACGTCACCATCGAACCCGTTCCCGGTTGGGCCGCTATCCGCGCCGAGCGCCGACCAGGTCTTGGCTGGCAAATTAAATTTGGCGATACAGTTGGCGCTGACATTGCTGCTGGCACTGTTATAGCCGCGCGTAAAACTGCCCCCGATGTAAAGATCGCTGCCGACCACGGCAATCGCGGACACCAAGCCATTGACGCCATTGCCGTTTGCCACATTGTCATTGCCCAAGGTTGACCAGACTCCGGTTTGCATATTGAAGCGCGCAACCCCGCGGGCCTTGAGACCGCCAATCGTGATGAACGTGCCGCCCACATATAGGTCGTTGCCATTCGGCACAATCGTCAAGACAGTCGTGTCGCTTTGCAGCGCCGCCAGCGTCGCCGCGACAGCCGGGTTGGCGCTCACCGGCGCGGCCAGCGACTTATTCAACGGAGCCACGACCCAAACCGCCAGGGCCAGCAGCGTCGCCAGTATGCTGATGACTATATGCGCGCGGCGGCGGGTCGAATTCCAGGGATAATAAAAATGCTGTTCAAGCGGATAGAAGGATGATCGCATTGCAAATA
Source organism: Acidobacteriota bacterium (assembly GCA_031418175.1). Classification (GTDB taxonomy): domain Bacteria; phylum Acidobacteriota; class Blastocatellia; order RBC074; family RBC074; genus JACPYM01. The sequence goes on from JANOWX010000657.1 coordinate 8,314, forward strand.
CTCCTTATGACTCGCACAAAACCGTGCCAACTTAAACGTAAGCTGGCGCGGCGGCGGCGCTGATGTGGAGGTACAAGCGATGGGCTAGGTAGAAACACAAGGCAAACTCACACCGGCTGAAAGAGCAGGCAGCGTACTTTGCACGGGTGAGAAAAAGCCTGCTTGACGCGGTTCACTTCCGGGCCTGATCGTTTCAGGCCGCAGCCTGCGGCCATAGGTCGTTGCCAGCCCATGCCGCCCCATTCCTTGCACCAACAGTAAAACTACACGTCACATCCAAAAGTGAAAATGAGGTGGAATCGTTACACGCACTGGCCGGCAGACATCAGCTTTCGGTGCCTTACATTCAGCTTGGCCAAGCACAAATTTGCCGACCAAATTTACGCGGCGCGGCCATACCCGTTTGGCCAGAGTTGCGCTACAATGCGCGCGCTTTTGTCAGGGAATCAAAAAATCAAACACGATAAACAGATCATGAATGCAGCCTGTTCAGCTTTTGCCGTTCTCATTCGTCACGTTGAAAGTTAGCCGTTAGCACGGGCGCCAATACGCGCCCGCAAGGATAAACAACTGCGCCGCCCCGTTCGTCTGTGGTGAATCCTGCAAGCTTCGCACACGTGGGCACACCTGGACACACGTGGGGTGCTTCCCCCCAAAAGGAGCAACTGATGAAACGCCAGAATCTCTTGTGGTCAGGCTTGGCGCTCGCTGCCGGCCTGTTGCTATTCTTCACCGCCGCCGTACCGGCCCAATGGCTGAACCGGTTGCAAGCCGTGGCCCGCGCCGCCAGCCGCGCCCCGCAAACAAAAGCGGATTTCGATATTCGCGCCGGCTTGCAACGCACGCTCAACGATCCCGCCGATGCTGAAATCACGCTCCCGCTCGCGCCGCCCGAGGCTGGCGCACGCGCCCAACAGCGCCGCAGCGACTTGCCCTACGCCTTGCGCCGCGCACGCCCCAGCTTACAAATGAAATGGAGCACGCTCACCCAGGCGCCCAGCCGTTTGTGGAGCTATCAAGAATCGTTGAGCGCGCCCAGCACCGATGATGCTGAAACGATTGCGCGCCGTTTTTTGAATAACAACGCCGACTTGCTGCGGCTGGATGATGACGACGTCGCCGCGTTGCAGGTCGCACGCCGCTATCAAGACGCCCACAATGGCCTGACACATCTCTGGCTGCAACAGCAGATTGATGGCATCGAAGTCTTTCAGGGCGAGTTGGCCTTGCACCTCGCCAAGAGCGGCGAGATCGTGGCCCTGAGCGGCGAGGCCCTGCCCAACGTGGCCGCGCTCGCCAACGCGCGCAAGCCGCACCTGAACGCCGTCGCCGCCTTGCGCCTCGCCGCCGCTGATGCCGAAGCGGAACTCAACGACACCGCCGCGCTGAAAGCACAACCGGACGGCGCTGAACAAAAACAGTTATTTGACCGCGCCATCGGCTTCAGCCGCGATGTCGAAGCGCGGCTGGTCTATTTCCCGCTCGCCCACAATCAGGTGCGCCTCGCCTGGCATTTCACGCTGTGGATGCAGGAAACATCCGATGTTTACTTGACGCTGATTGACGCTGAAAAAGGGACGGTGCTGTTCCGCTACAACCTGACCTGTTACGACGAAAACCCGCTCAAGCCGCACGGCCAGGTCTTCACCAAAGATGCGCCGCTGTTCAGCGTGCCATTCACGACTTCGACGCCGCCGCTCACGCCGCGCGAAGACGTGCCTTTCCGCGCGACGCCCTTTGCCGGTGCGGACATCTTTGCGCTCAACGATCCGCATTACGATTGGTGGGCGGGCCGGCCGGCGAACAACCTGATCAGCAACAACACCAGCACCTATTTGGATCGCGACGCCACACCCAATCAACCTGATTTGCCGCGCCTGGAAGCGGCGGATGGCAACTTCAGCTTTGCGCTCGACCTGACGCAACAGCCGACCGAAGCCAATTATCAGCGCGCCGCCCAAACCAATCTGTTTTACTGGATCAACCGCTATCACGACATTCTTTACAGCTACGGCTTCACCGAAGCGGCGGGCAATTTCCAGACCGACAACTTTGGCCGGGGCGGACGCGGCGCAGATGCTGTGCTCGGCGATGCGCAAGATGGCGCTGGTACGAATAACGCCAACTTCTCGACGCCGACGGATGGCGCGCCGGGCCGCGTGCAAATGTTTCTGTGGACGCGGACGAACCCGCAGCGCGACGGTGATTTCGATCAGGGCGTCATCATTCACGAATTGACGCATGGCTTGAGCAACCGGCTGGTCGGCAATGCCACTGGCTTGGGCGGCAATCAATCGGGCGGCATGGGCGAAGGCTGGTCGGATTACTTCGGCCTGGTGCTGTTGCGCAGCGAAGCCGACGACCTCAACGGCAACTATGCGGTCGGCCAATATGTGATCAATAACTTTCAGTTCGGCATCCGGCGCTTCCCTTACAGCACCTCGACGGCGGTCTATCCCTACACTTACAAAGACCTGCGGCTGAGCACCCAAGTGCATGCGGTTGGCGAAATCTGGTGCAATGCGTTGCTCGAAATGCGCGCTCTCTTGATTCAGCGGCTGGGCTACAAAGAAGGCCAACGCCAATCCATTCAACTCGTCGTGGATGGATTGAAACTGACGCCGCGCGCGCCCTCCTTCCTGGATGCGCGTGACGCGATCCTGTTGGCCGACCGCGTCAACAATGCCGGCGCGAATCAGTGTCTGCTGTGGCAAGCCTTTGCCAAACGCGGCATGGGCTTTGGCGCGTTCACTTCTGACGCCAGTGACGGCGTGCCCGACGAATCGCTGTTCAATGCGCCGTATTGCGTCACGCTCGGTTCGTTGCGCACCGACAAGCCGAATTACATTTCCGGCGAAACGCTGAAACTCAACCTGGGCGACAGCAACGCGGCGGGCGCGCTCACCGCCGTCATCACGACGACTGTCACGGGCGACCGCGAAGTGCTGACCTTGAGCGCCGACCGCAACATTCGGGGCAGCTTCGACGGCCAACTCAAAGTGGGCGCCGGACGCGCGCGCGCCGGTGACGGCATCGTGCAAGGTTCGGTCGAGGCCGGTGATGAAATCGTCATCACATACAACGACACCAATACCGGCGCGGGCGCGGCGGCGGTGCGCGTCAGCGTGCCGATTGCCCGTGAGAAGGTAAGCTTTGACGACAACGTCGAAAACGGCAATGCAGGCTGGGTGCCCAGCGGGGCTTGGGCCATCGTCAACACGCGCGGCGCTTCACCGTTGCGTTCATGGACGGACAGCCCGGCGGGCAATTATGCGAACAATGCCGATCTTTCGCTGGTCTCGCCGCTCTTCGATTTCACCGGGCTGAGCAATGTGACGCTGAGCTTTGCCCAGAGCCTGGACATTCAAGAGGGCTTTGATTTCGGCGCGGTCGAAGTCTCGACCGACGACGGCCAGACCTGGCGGCGCATCGGGGCCTCATCCGGTGTGCAACCCAATTTCCGCCAGGCCCAAGTGCGCTTGCGCGGGTTGGACAATCAAGCGCGCGCGCGCATCCGGTTGCGGTTTATCAGCGACGTCGCGGTCGTCGGCGACGGCTGGTATGTGGACGATCTGCGCATCACGGGCCGCTCGGTCAGCCCGGCGATCATTCCGCCCGGCACTTCATTAGACCCCGCGCTCGCCAGCGTTGCCCCCGCGTTCGGCCCGCCTGCGGGCGGTACGCGCGTGACAATCAGCGGCGCGAACTTTACCGAAAGCGAAGACACGAGCGTCACCTTTGACGGCGTCCCGGCGACCGGC
>JANOWX010000658.1:0-11294 GCA_031418175.1 Acidobacteriota bacterium
GGACAGACTGATGCCGAAGGAAAACCTTCCGGCATTGTTGCGTCCGCCGCCACGCCCGCACGCTGGAAGCGGTGCGTACCCAGGCTGGAGGCTAGATGAGTTCCGAAGGCTGGCAACAAGTCAATGCATTGTATTCCGCGGCCCTGGAACGTGAGCCAGACGAGCGCGCGGCATTTCTGACTGCCGCCTGCGCTGGCGAAGCAGAATTGCTCCGCGAGGTCGAATCGTTGCTCGCTGCGCGCGAAAGACAAGGGATACTCGACGCCCCGGCGTTGGAGGCGGCGGCGCAGGTGCTGGCCGCAGAGCAGACGCAGTTTTGGTTGGGGAAACAACTCGGCCATTACCAGATCAATTCGTTGCTGGGCGCGGGCGGAATGGGCGAGGTTTATCTGGCGCAGGATTTAAGACTCGGCCGCAACCTTGCGCTCAAGTTGTTGCCCCATAGTTACACTCATGATCAGGAACGCGTGCAACGTTTCAAACAGGAAGCCCGCGCCGCCTCGGCCTTGAATCATCCGAACATCATCACCATCTTCGAGATTGACGAAATTGACGGCGCGCATTTCATCGCCACCGAGTTTATTGATGGCGCGACGTTGCGGCAGGTGCTGGAAGAGCGGCAACTTGAAATGGGCGAGTTGCTCAGCATTGCCGCCCAAGTGGCCGCCGCGCTGGCCGAAGCGCATGCGGCGGGCATCGTGCATCGCGACATCAAACCCGAAAACGTGATGGTCAGACACGACGGCATCGTCAAAGTGCTTGATTTCGGCCTCGCCAAATTAACCGAACAAAACGCGCCGCCTGCCGCCTTACACACTCCGCCTTTCATCACCGATCCGGGCCAGGTGCTGGGCACGCCGCGCTATATGTCGCCCGAACAACTTACCGGCCTGCAGGTGGACGGGCGCGCCGACATCTTCAGTTTGGGCGTCGTGCTTTATGAAATGATTGCGGGCCGTTCGCCATTTGCGCGCGCTTCTTCCGCCGAAGTGATTGCGGCCATCTTGAATGAACAGCCGCCGCCGCTGGCTTGTGCTGCGCGCGCGGTCCCCAACGAATTGGAACGCATGGTCAGCAAGGCGCTGGCGAAAGACCGCGCGCAGCGTCATCAGGCCACCGGGGATTTGCTGCTTGATCTCAAGCGTTTGAGTCTGGCACTCGAAGCCAAGCTGGTCGCGCCCAATCCCACGCCGTCTGCCGTTTCGTTATCAGCAATTGATGCGCCGGAAAACCTGGAACCGCCGAGTGGGGCTGTTCCGCTGGACTCCAAATTTTATCTTTTGCGTCCGGCGGACGCGGGGTTTCGCGCGGCCATTGCGCGGCGCGACAGCAGCGTGCTGGTCAAGGGCGCGCGGCAAGTCGGCAAAACCTCGCTGTTGGCGCGCGGGCTGCAACAGGCCCGCGCGGCTGGCGCGCAAGTCGTTCTGACTGATTTGCAAAAACTGAGTGCCGCGCAGATGGCGACGGCAGAGGCGTTTTATCTGGCCCTGTCCGAACGCCTCGCCGATCAACTCGAGTTAAAGGTCTTGCCAGAAGCGGACTGGCCGTCACGGCGCGGCGCGAGCATCAATTTTGAACGCTACCTGCGCCGTCAGGTGCTGGGTGAAACGACGGCGCACGTGGTCTGGGGGTTGGATGAGGTTGACCGCCTGTTTACCTGCAATTTTGGCAGCGAAGTCTTCGGGCTGTTCCGTTCCTGGCATAACGAACGCGCGCTCGATCCGCAAGCGCCCTGGCAGCGGCTGACTTTGGCGCTGGCCTACGCGACCGAAGCGCATCTCTTCATCACCGACATGAATCAATCGCCCTTCAACGTGGGCACGCGCCTCGCGCTCGGCGATTTCAGCTACGAGCAGGTCGCCGAACTCAACGAACGCTATGGCGCGCCGCTCAAAGGTCAGCCAGAGGTCGCGCGCTATTACCGGCTGGTCGGTGGACATCCGTTTCTGGTGCGTTGTGGCCTGCACGAGATGGTAACGCAGAAGATAGACCTGGCGGAGTTGGAAGCAATGATTCGGCGGGATGAAGGGCCATACGAAGATCATCTGCGTCGCATCCTGCTTTCACTGACCCAGGACGACGCCTTGGCTGAAGTGGTGAAAGGCATCTTGCAAGGCAAGCCATGCGCTGACGCCGAAAGTTTCTATCGGTTGCGCAGTGCCGGCTTGATGACCGGCGAATCCCCGCGCGCAGTGCGGCCCCGTTGCCAGTTATATGCCAACTATTTGGAGCAGCACTTGTTGTGATCTTCGAGCAGCGTCGCGGCAGCCAGTCCAAGAGGCATCTCACGCTGCTTGTTTGAAAGATTCCGCAGCCCTGAGTCGGCTGTCCGACAAGCTGCCAGCTTGTCGAGGCTTCCAGTTGTGTACATTCCGAGTCGCCGACAAGCTGGCAGCTTGTCGGACAGCCGGACGTTTGCGCTCCAAGCAGCGGGAAATTTATTTTTTCTTGCGGCTGCGCTGACCTTCCCTGCCCGCGCCCACCACCGAAAAATCCACCAGATGGCGGTCAACATTCACGCGATCCACGCGGATGTGCACGCGTTCGCCCAGCCGGTAACGCCGCCCCGCGCGCCCGACCAGCGCGTGAATGCGTTCGTCATAGCGATAGAAATCATCAGTCAGGGACGAGACCGCAACCAGTCCCTCGATAAAAATATCGTCCAGTTCGACGTAAAAACCGAAGTCACGCACGTTGATGATCGTGCCGTCGTATTCCTCGCCGATGCGTTCGGCCATGAATTTGGCCTTGCGCCAATCGTCAAGCTCGTGCTCGGCGGCATCGGCGGCGCGTTCGCGTTCGCTGGACTCTTCGGCCAGCGCGTCGAGTTGGGCGAACGGAATGGGAATCGGCGGCTTTCTGGTTTTCATCGTCGCCGGTTCGCTGAAGCTGGGATCGGCTTGCAGCAAAGCCCGCAAGACCCGATGCACCAGCAAGTCGGGATAGCGGCGAATCGGCGAAGTGAAATGCGTGTAAGTCTTGGCCGCCAGTCCGAAATGGCCCGCCGGCTTGTCTATTGCGGCGGCATAGCGCGCGCGCATCAACGAACGCAACATCGCATAGGCCAGCACCCGCTCTTCCGGCTTCCCTTCCAGTTGCTGCGACAGGCGCTGGTAATCGTGCGAGTTGACGCCCTCGAACGGGAAGCCGTAACCATAGGCGTGCGCCAGTTCGGCGAATTCGAGCACGCGCTGCGGGTCGGGGTCTTCGTGAATGCGGTAGACAGAGGGCACGCTCAGGGCTTGCATGTGCGCGGCGACGGTTTCGTTGGCCAGCAGCATGAACTCTTCGATGATGCGGTGCGCGATGTTGCGGTCGGCCTTGAGCACGCCGGCGACGCGGCCTTCGTCATCGAATTCAAAAATGGCTTCGGGCAGGTTGAAATCAATCGCGCCGCGCTGTTGCCGCATTTGGATGAGGATGTGCGCCAGCTCTTCCATCGTTTTGAAGAGGTCGAGCACCGACGTATAGCGCGTCTCCAGTTCCGGCTCTTCGTGCTTGAGCAGTTTGTTGACGTTGGTATAGGTCATCCGCGCGGCGCTGCGAATCACGGTTTCGCACAGCCTGTAATTGACGACGCGCCCGTGCCGGTCAACTTCCATCAATGCCGACAGCGCCAGCCGGTCAACCTGTGGATTGAGCGAGCAGATGCCGTTCGACAGATGTTCGGGCAACATCGGGAGCGCGCGTTCGGGGAAGTAAACCGACGTGCCGCGCAAGCGCGCTTCCTGATCGAGCGCCGTGCCTGCGCGCACATAAAAACTCACATCGGCGATGTGCACGCCCAGATGAAAGTTGCCGTTGTCGAGCTTCTTCAAACTGATGGCATCGTCAAAATCGCGCGCCGTCTCGCCGTCAATCGTCACCGTCGGCACATCACGCCAATCCACGCGGCCCGCGCGCTGTTCGTCCGTCACCACGGGAGAATAGGCTGCGGCTTCGGCCAGCACTTCGTCTGGGAAGATGTGCGGCAGGTCGTGTTTGTGGATGACGATGTTGATGTCCATGCCCGGCTCATCGCTGTTCGCGCCGAGCGTGTCAATGATGCGGCCTTGCGGATTGACGCGAAACGCGGGGTAACGGGTGATCTCGACGATCACGATCCAGCCCTCGGCCAGGTCTTTGCCATCGGCTCCAGCCAGATCAATGTCGTGCAGGAATTTTTCATCCAGCGATTCGACCCAGGCGGAGCGGAAGCCGTGATGCAGACGGCCAATGATTTTGAGTTGCCCGCGTTGCACCAGCATTTCGACGCGCGCCTCGCGTTCGCCGCGCGCATTCGGACGCGTCAAGTTAACCAGCACGCGGTCGCCGTCGAACGCGCCGTGCAACTCTTCGGGTTCGACGCGGATGCGGCCCAGCTTGCGCGCTTCGAGATCATCAGGGATGAAATGGATGACCTTGCGGCGGCGCTGGCGAATCGTGCCGAGCAGGGCGCGTTGCTGATTCGCCCAGCGAAACTCCTGGCCGTTGCGGCGCACGAGGCCGCTGCTTTGCAACCGATTGAGCAACGACGTCAGGGCCTTCTGCTGCGCGCGATTGAGTTCGAGCAGGTCGGCGAGATCGCGGGCGGACAAGCCTTCTGGGGCTTGGCGCAATTCGGCCAACAGGGCGTTGAGGTCGAGCAGTGAGTGCGATTCATTGATCTGATTTTTGCGGCTCATGGCGAAAAGCATAAACGCCCAGCGGCCGTAAGAGTAGGGGAGAAAGAGCAGGCGGAAAACACTGGCTTTGGTTTCTCCGCTTGAACCTGCTCACAGCGCAAACTTTTTCCTCGCCATCCATCCCTGACAGCGGCTTGAAGAACTGACGGCCTTCCCTATAATGCCGCCTGTTTTCCGGTTGCATCGTTTGGCTGTCTAAATCCACGAACCCCCAATATGAAAATCCAATGGGAGCTGACCGAAGAATCCTTCAACCTGTTTCTTGCCTGGCTGGCGGCTGACCGCGAGGTGGCGGCCAAAAAGTATGAAGAGTTGCGCCGCCGCCTGATTCAAATCTTCTACAATCGCGGCTGCCCGGTCGCCGAAGACCTGGCGGACGAAACCTTCAACCGCGTGATGCGGCGTTTGCCTGACATCATTGAGGGTTATGTCGGAGCGCCCGCCGCCTACATCCACGGCACCGCCAACAAAATCTTTCTCGATTACCTAAAAAAACGCGGTGAACCGCTGCCTGAACAGATGGCGGAACCGGCGCACGCCGCAGACGGCCAGGCCGAAACAGAGCAAGTGTATGCCTGCCTGGAGCGTTGCATCGTGCGCCTGACGCCGCAGAACCGCGAGTTAATCGTCCAGTATTACCAAGAGAACAAACGCGCCAAGATCGAACATCGCAAACAGTTGGCCGAACGGTTTGGGCTGGCCGTCAACGCCTTGCGCATCCGTTTATGCCGATTGCGCACGGGCCTGCAACAATGCATCGAGAGTTGCCTGGAAAATCAGGCCAATGGAACGGCCTTCGAATTTAGTGATGAAATGGATTGAAGCGCGCGCCGTTATCAAGGTGAACGCGGCATCCCCAGAATAAACTGACCGAAAGAAGCTGGCTATGATTCCGAACGCCGACAATGAAAAAGTGATCCGCCGCTACCTGCTGGGCGACTTGGCGCAGGATGATCTGACACGGGTCGAAATCCGCTTGCTGGAAGACGCGGAATTCGCCGCACAGGTGCAACTGGTCGAAGGCGAATTGCTGGAAGAGTATTTGGACAGCGCGCTAACCGCGTCTGAACACGCCCAATGCGAAGCGCATTTTCTGGCCGCGCCGCCCCGCCAGCGGCAATTGGCTGTGGCCAGGGCGTTGCGCCGTTATGCCGCGCAAGCGAGTGAAATCGAACTCAAGCAAACTGCACCGCCTTTTACGGCGGCGGTGAAGCGTTGGTGGGCGACGCTCCTTCAGCCAAGTTGGGGGTGGGCCGTGGCAGTCGTATTCATGCTGGCCGTCGGCTGGGGCGTGTGGCGGATGCAGGTTGCGCCCTCGCAAGTCGAAATCGGTTTGCAAGCAATGGCGCAGGCTTACCGCGGCCAACGCCCGCTGGAAGCGCGGATCACCGGGTTTGCTTACGCGCCTTTCCCAAAAACGTTGGGAAACGAACACGGAAATTCTGATTATCTGGCCTTGGATCGGGCCGAGCGCATCTTGCTTGACGCCGTCACCGAACGGCCTTCGGTCGAGGCGCTGCATGCGCTCGGACAGCTTTATCTGGCCCGCAAAAAGTTCGTGCAGGCGGAAGAGGTCTTGCGCCGCGCGTTGCAAGCCGCGCCCGCGAATGCCCGTTTACAGAACGACCTTGGGGTTTTGCTCTATGAAAAATGGGAGCGCGAACGTTCCACTGGGCCAACTGCCGCCAGTGAAGACTTGAAGCGCCAAAGCCTGGAACATTTAGAAAGGGCGTTGACCTTGGACGGGTCATTGCGCGAAGCACGCTTCAATTTGGCGCTGTTATACCAGGCAGCGGGCCAGTCGCAGCGGGCACGGATAGAATGGGAGAAATACTTGACCAGCGAACCCGACGCGCGCGCCAAACAGGAAGCTGAACGCAATTTGGAGTTACTGAAATAAACCCGCCAACGGTTTGCCACAAAGGCAGCCAAACTACAGCGATAAATCGGAGCCACCATGTCTTTGGAAAGGGACGACCAGCGACAATTAGCGCCAAACCGTAGGCTTTGGCTTTGGCGCAGTGGCATCGTCATAGCCATCGTGGCAACACTGAGCGCGGGTAGCTGGTGGTGGATGGCGTGGCGTGCGCCGCTTTATCAGGGCCAACTCGCGCTGAATCGGGCCTATCGCTCACAGCGTCCATTCGAAGGACGCATCTCCGGCTTCGATTATGCGCCGCTGGTGCAGGTACGTGGTAGCGGGAACTCAAACATTGACAGCCTCGCGCGCGCACAAGCAGAGCGTTTGTTGCTGGATGCGGCCTTCAATCGCCCCAACCCGGCTGCCCTGCACGCGCTGGGCCGGTTTTATCTGGCGGAAAAGAAATTCAAAGAGGCCGGCGAGCAATTCGACCGTGCTTTGCAGTCGGCGCCGGACGATGCCCAACTTCATAACGATCAGGGTGTCGCGCTGATGGAGCATGTACGCGTCGCTGGTGAGCCGGAAGCCGGCGCAGAAATTGAACAGCTTGCCAGGGCGCTCGAACATTTCAACAAGGCACTTAAGCTTAATTCCGCTTTGCCTGAAGCCCGCTTTAGCCGCGCTCTGCTTTATCAACGCATGTGGCTGCCACAACAGGCGCACGAGGAATGGCAGCGCTATCTCAAACAGGACACGGCTTCGGCCTGGGCCGCCGAGGCCAAACGAAATTTGCAGCAGTTGGCAGAACAGCAGCAACAGGCTGCGCCCGCGCCCAGCCTGCTTTTGCAACGGTTGCTCCAAGCGCAAAAAACCAGTGCTGATAAAGAGGCCTGGAACATCGTCAATCAACACAGCGACCGTGTGGGCAGTCTCGTCGTACACGAATTGCTGAACGAATTGACCGCCGCGTTGTCTAAGGATGACGCGGTCGCGCTAAAGCGTTGGCAAGCTGTGTTGGCCGACGTGGGCGCACTCGCCCAACGTTTCACTGGGGATTGCTTTATCAGCGACCTGGCTGTTTTTTATCAGCAGCAGGCGGCCCGACAACGCGCCACGCTCTTGGAGGCACGCACGTTGCTGCAAGCCGGACAAAAGCAGTTTGATGTCACCAAGCTGGAAGAGGCCAGGTCGCTTTTTGCAAGGGCAGGAAGTTTGTTCAACTCGATAGGCGATCGCGGTGAGGCCTTACAAGCCGAATATATGTGGGCGCATTGCCAGCGCGCAAAAACAGCGATGGCAGTCAGAGCGGCCACCCATGTGCGATTAGCGCAAGTTTGCCGCAAACTCAAATACAACTGGTTGTTATCCGAAACTTTGATGGCCGCCAACGCTGTGCAGGACGGCTTGGCCAATCACTCAGTGGTTATTGCACGCAGCCAGCAAGGCCTACTACTGGCAGAGGCGAATGGCGATCCAAATAGCATGGTCAAGTTTCTGCAGCAAGGAGCTGTTTCCTATCTGAGCATCGGCGCTTACCACCAATCGCTCAAGCTCTATCAGACAGCCCTGCGTTTGATAAACCAGCACCCGGCAAACCCACTGGTGCGCTGGGGGGTTTACCTTTCCATTGCCCTCCCGCTCAATGCGCTGGGACAAACGGCAGCCGCTGCGGAATTCCAACAGGAGGCCTTACGGTTGGCCCGGGAGATTGGACGCCCCGGCCCGATTTGCCGCTCACACCTCAACTTTGCCGTGACCTGCGGCTTACGTGGTGATTACGAGCAAGCGGCCAGGCAGGCCCAAAGCGCCTTTGAGGTGGCCAATAACCTGGCGCACGGAATCGCCCGTAAAGAACTGCTCGTCCAGGCTTCGCTCAAGTTGGGCGAGCTTTACATCAAACTCCGCGACTTCAATCAAGCTGCCACACACTTCGAAACAGCCATCGGCCTTTATGCGGGGCTTGATACCCGCGAGGCGTATGAGTATCTCGCTCATAAAGGGCGCCTGCTCGCCGCCCTGGCGCAAAATAGCAATGCTTCATTGGAGCAGGAGATCGAGCTCCTATTGGAATTATTTGAGCGCAATCGCGGCAAAATTCTTGAGGAGAGTAACAGGAATATCTTCTTCGCGGGCGAACAAGACATTTATGACATCGCCATAGATTTCTGGCATACGCGGAAGCACGATGCGCAGACCGCCTTCGAATTAGCCGAGCGTAGCCGGGCGCGCTCACTCTTGGACATAGTAACTAACAGGCCACGCCCCGTGCCGTCTGCCGCAACAGCCAAGCTGCAACCTGAAGAGGTGGCGCCACCTTTGGCCTTGGCTGAACTTCAAGCGCGGCTACCGGCGCAAACTCAGCTTGTTCAATACGCCGTGTTGGAGGACAAGCTGCTGATCTGGACGATGTCGCAAACACAGTCCCTGGTCAGTCAGGAGAAGAAAATTTCCAGCCGCGAACTGGAGGCGCAAGTGGCCGCTTATTTGAGCTTGGTCAACAAGGAACCCACGGTTGAAGGCCAAGCGGCTGCGGTGGCGGCGGCACAACGCTTGTACGAACTCCTGATTGCCCCGATTGCCCCGTGGCTTGATCAACACAAAGAACTCTGTTTCGTTCCTGACAAGGTGCTCAACCAAATACCTTTTGCCGCCCTGATCGCTCCGGAATCGGGCCGGTTTCTCATTGAAGATTACGCAATCTTCGCCGCTCCCAGCGCGACTATGTTGATACTTTGTTCAGAGGCTGCGGCGCGCAAAGCAGGCATTGCCACGGAAAAACTTTTGAGTGTGGGGAACCCTGCCTTCGACCGCAAACTTTTCCCCCTCCCTTATTTAGACTCGGCGCGGCGTGAGGCTGAAGTCGTCGCGACTTACTATCCACCGGCGCTTTCACTGACTGGAGTAAGCGCGACGAAGCAAGCGCTGGAAAGCGGTATCCAACGGGCGGAAGTGCTGCATCTGGCCTTGCATTGCCTGGTGAATGAGCATTCTCCCATGCACTCGCAACTCTTGCTGGCCTCACCCACCACCGAACAAGCAGCGGCGGGCACGGCGGACGGCGTCTTGCAGGCTTACGAAATTTACCAGCTACAACTCAGCCGCTTGCGGCTGGTGGTGTTGGCGGCGTGCCGTTCAGGTGTTGAACGATACTATAAAGGCGAAGGCATGACGGGGATTGCACGTCCGTTCCTCGCCAAGGGAATTCCGCTCGTCGTCGCCAGTTTATGGGAAGTTGATGCCGAAGCAACGACGAACCTGATGATTAACTTCCACAGTTTCCGCAAACTCAAGCAACAACCGACAGTGGCGGCTTTGAGAGCAGCGCAGTTGAGTCTGATTCAAGGCTCCAATCCAGTCTATCGGCACCCTTACTATTGGGCTGGCTTTGTTACCTTTGGCGGGCAGGCTGCCTTTTGACAAATAAGGAAGCCACTTGGCTTGCCCTTGTTTGTAAATCGCTGTCTATCTACTCATCACCACATCACCATCACGCAAAGGAGATTTCACATGCCTAAACCACAACTCAACGAGCCACATATCCGATTTACCATGCAGGGAGCGATTGCCCTCTGTATTGCCGGCGGCAGAACCCATTTCGATGTGGGAATCATCAAAGGCGCAGGCCCGGATGGCCGTCTCACCAATCACGACCTTACCATTGAGGTTTGGGCGCTCGGTAATGGCGCACCCAACCGGCTCGCATCCTACACGCATAGCGATCTGGCCAACGAGGTACGACTGGAACTGCACCATTCTGCTGCGCCACAGTCGCCGGTGACCGGCATCGAATTGTTTGGGGCAAACACCGTGGACAGGTTCAGCGATCAAATGGCAAACGACTTCGCCTGGGTGTTGGATATGGAGAACCATGAAATGCACGGAGATCAGGTGACCATTAACCCCAAGGCACTGCGTTCTGTGTTGCGCGTCGAGAACATCCGGCAAGCCTCGTTTTACTCCGGCTATCGCAGCTTGGAACTCTTGGAGGTCGCAGATCAAATCAGACAATGGACTTTTGGCCGAGTCGCCGCGCTCGTTGAGGCGCTCGTCGTCCTTCCGCCGGGCGGCGCCACAATTACCAACGGTCAAGCTGCGGTGCCCCTTGCCTACGACGCCGACATCAATTACGAGATCATCGTCACGCATCTCTGCCCGTTAGGCGCCTGCGTGGGTGATCGTCTGGCAGACATCTATGACCCGCTCTATGACAGCAATAGACCGGATGGCAAGATTTCTCTCGTGGATACAATCGTGCTATCCGAAAACTCTCCCGAGGTTCTTTCACGCGGCGCCGATGAAGCCGCCGCCAAGGCTCTTTTAGCGGCACTCGATACAGACATTCTGACGGGCTGCCCGAGCGCCAATTTCAGCAGAAGCTTGCGTCTGCCCACACCCCAGTAGCAACCTCGTAATCACGCCTGCACGGAAATGAAATAGCCAGGTGTGAAAGGTCAATTGATCGCGCATCAGCAAGGGCTGCTGCTTCAATCGAGCACTTGCTGATGCGTAGTCAACTGACACAGAACTTGAGTCTTCTCCCACTCGGATTATTCGCCTCTATGCTTCTAACGATGACCATGCCGGTCAAGGCAAGACGCCCACACTTTTGAGCAATTCATACGCCTGAAAAACAGCTCTCCGCGAAATGAAGCAGGTTCACCTGCGCGCGCCTAAATCGAAACAAGCAAGATTGGTACACTCAGCCTACCTGAGCGCGTCAAGTGCAGGCGTTTAGAGTTCAAGCTTTAGCTTGTCCGGGCGCGCCGTAG
>JANOWX010000659.1:0-8811 GCA_031418175.1 Acidobacteriota bacterium
AGATGTCGCCGTTTGGTAGCAACCGCAAACGAGCCTCCGCCTCGAGGTCATTCAGCGGGAGCAGGAAGCGGTTGTCAGGAACGAAACGGCGGGCCGCGCCATCCCAGCGAAAGATGTCTTTCGTCGGCCACGGAATAACGAAGACTTGTCCGTCAGCGAAGAACAAAGCATGAATACCTTTCCCCAACCCATCTTTCTCGGTGAAGCGTTCCACTTTTGCATCACGCATCCCGGTGGCGGGGACAACCACCCGCAATACGCCGATGTTGTCCGTGCCGATCCACAGTGTGCCCTCCTGGTCTTCGACCAACCCATACACAAGGCTGTTGAGAGGAATGCTGCCCTCATCAATCCATTGACTATTTTGCCAACGCAGGGAAAACAGGCTTTCCCTGGCCACGAAGACACGGTTGGGAGACTGCCGGGATTGCAGCACCGAAGAAGCCAACCCTGGCATGAGCGGGGAGACCGTCTCGCCCTCGATTTTCACGACGCCTGCACCGGCGGCGGCGGCCAGCAACTGGGGCGGCTTGCCGGCAGGGTCATGGAAGGTAAGGAGACGAAAGACCTGATTAACACGAGAGGGGGTCGAGAGCGGTTGCAGGGCCGCCAGACCAGTCGTCCGATTCGGCTCCAGACGGTAGAGCGGATGGCCTGTAAGTGTGGACGAAACGTAGAGCGAGCCGCCGTGACGCACAACATCGGAACCGTTTTCCCGAGAGAAGATGGAAATCGGCGAGTTGAGATCCACGCGAGTGAGGCCGGAGCCGGTCCCCAGCCATAAAGCGCCCTCGCGATCAGTAATGGCAGTACTGATGAACTGGTTTCGCAGCCCGGAATCCTTGTCCAGGATGCGGCGCAGGCGGCCATCGCGCTCAATCAGCACTGCGCCGCCGGTCTGCGAAATCAGGCAAAAACCGCCATCGGGGAGCGGGGCAGAGGTGGAGAGTCCGTATTTCTTGAGATAGTCGTCTGCCTGAGTCGGAAACGGGGTCACATGCTCGCCATCGTAAAGGGTCAGCGCTCCCCGCGCAAAAACCAGCATACGCCCTTCGTCATACGGGTGCAGCAAGGGCCTATTTGAATCCTTGTAAACCGCGCCACCAGGCAGGTCGCGCAATTCATCGCCCACAATTTCCTGTAAACCAATGCCGATCTGCGAAGTATAGATGCGGCCACGCACTTCCGAGAGATCTCCAAAGCGGGTCTTCGTGGCCCAGACCTGCATGCGCTGGCCATCCCAGCGGAAGAGGCGCGCGTCGGTGCGAAAGAAGGTGCCCTGCGGAGTGGACAACACCCGCCCGACCACGCTGAAGATGCGGTGTTCCGGCGGAATCTTCTCGACCAGCGAGACATATTGCAGCGTGCCGTTGGCGTCGGGTTCCAGGAAGCCGAATTCCGCCCGGGATCCCACCCAAATCTTCCCGGCGGCGTCCACGGCAAGGGAGCGACCTGAGTCCCCGACAGGGAGGCGGATTTTGCGCCAGGTGACGCCATCGTATTCCAACACGGCGCTTCCACCGCCGAAGTAGAGCACGCCACGGCGATCCTGCACGATGCTCCAGATGCGGGGAGAACCGTTGTATTCCTTCGGCGTGTAATTGCGCAGCAAGGGCATGCCGATTTCGGCCTGTTGCGGCGCGGGTGGCGACGGCGTTTGTCCGTGCGCGGTGAGCAGGAAGGCGGCAAGTAAGGCAAAAGGCAAAAGCGAGATGCGGTACAGCGAGCGGCAGCGACCTGGTTTTTCGCCTCGCGTCCCTTGCGATGCAACCAAGTCGCTACCGCTCCTTGTACCGCATGGATGTTTCTTCATTTCGTATCCTTTCGGTGAGCTTCGTACAGGCCGCCAGCATTACGTTGTGGGTTTAGGCGCAAGGCTGAGATGTAGGGCAGGATTAAATCCTGCCCTACATCTCTACGAAACTAAGCGGTGTGATTGAACGTGTAGGGCAGGATTTAATCCTGCCCTACATCTCAGCCTCCGCGCCCTGCCAGTTCCAGGGCCACGCCTGCCATTCTTTAACCAGTCCCGCTTTGACGGGGTTATTGAGAACGTAATTAATCGTGCGCCGCCATTCTTCGTGGTCGCGGCTGTAACGGTCATAACTTTCTTCCTGCCAAAATGCGCCAGTGCGTCCGAGCAAAAGATTGGCTTCGCGGGCGGAATACCGTTTGATCGAATGCATGATTGAGGCCAGCGAATGAAACGTGACCGCGACAAATTGCCGTTGCCCGTCTTCATCTGTTGTCAGATAGCCCAGATTACGGTCACGACCTTCTACGAGTTTGTGGTTCAAACACGCGGTCTTTCCTGCTACCGTATCAGGCAGCGGCATGAGTACGGTGTGTACGTGATTCGACATCACGCAGTAAGCGTCGAGCCGGTAACGCTCGCCATCCAGATGGTGAAGGGCTTCATTGACGAGCGCGGCAATGCGGTCATCCTTGAGCCAATGCGGGCCTTCGCTGGTGTTGTGCAAATACTCTTCGAATCTTTGAAACCATAGCCGCTCACGCTCCAACGCCTGCTCGTCTTCGCTGGCTTCTGCCAGTTCTTCATAGATCGAATCCAATTCTTCACGCAGTGCCAGCCAGACTTCGCGCGGAATGGAATCGGCCAACCGAAACGTGATAAAGAACGTCGCACCAGGCGGTTGAATGTGCGGCAGGCGGCGACGGTATTGTTTTTTGTACCTCAACGTGTTCATAAGTTTTCCGCGTAGTGTAGGGCAGGATTAAATCCTGCCCTACACTACTGATACCGCACGCCCAACACCGTCATATCATCCGAAGCCGATGCGCTCTCGGCGAACACGGTCGCGGCTTGCGTCACCGCTTGCACCAATGCTTCAACCTCCAATGACGACGCGCGTTCACTGAGCAATTGCACCAACCGCTCTTCGCCGTACTCTTCCTGTCGCGGATTCATCGCTTCGGTAATGCCGTCGGTGAACAGCAGCAGCGTATCGCCCGCCGCAAGCTGCACCGTCGCCGTGTCGTACTTGACCGTCCTGAGCATGCCCAGCGGCAACCCGCTCGCCGCATCCAGCGTTTGCACCTGATCGCCTCGCACCAGATACGGCGGATTGTGTCCGGCGCGGCTGTATTCCAATTGCCCGGTCGCCAGATCGAGAATGCCGTAAAAACAGGTGACGAAGTGCGACGTAGCGCGACGTTCGCCATACAGAAACTGATGCGCTTCGAGCAGGCAGGCTTGCGGCGACAAGCCTTTGCTCCCCTTGCTGGCAGTTACGCGCAACACCGTGCGGCTGACGGCCATAAACAGCGCCGCCGCGATGCCTTTGCCCGACACATCGCCAATCGTGAACGCCAGCCGGTGATCATCAAGCATGAAACAATCAAACAAATCGCCACCGACCTGCGCCGCCGGAATCATCTCGCCATAAACCGACAGGCGTTCGTGTTGCGGAAAGACATGCGAAACGAGCGCTGACTGAATGTTGCGCGCGAGTTCGAGTTCGCGGCTCAAGGCCAGCAGGCGGTCACGATTCTGCGCCGCCTGTTTGCGTTCGACGGCTTCGGCAATCGCGCGGTCGAGCGTGATTTCCAAATCCTGAAAATCAATCGGCTTGGTGATGAAATCAAACGCGCCGCGATTGAGCGCCGTGCGGATGTTCGGCATATCGCCATACGCCGACACGATCACGGAACGCAGCAACGGATGCGCTTCGCGCAAACGCGACAACAGCGTCAGCCCATCCATCACCGGCATATTGATGTCGGTGAGCACGACGTCAACCAGGTTGTCCGCTTGTAATTTGAGCAGTGCCTCTGCGCCATTGCTGGCGAAAAGAAAGCTCAGTAAATCCGCGCGAATCCGTTTGCGGAAGCGTTGCGTGATGAGTGTTTCCAGGTCAGGTTCGTCATCCACGACAAGAATTCTGTTAGGCATTGTGCGTCGAAGTCTCCATTTTGTATTGCTGGCCGTACTGCTAGATTGCTGGCGAGCAACCAGATTGACCGCTTTGGCGTTCCGGGTTTTGGGGATAGTACAACAGCCGCTAATTTGCCAACAGCAGCCGCAGCTAAAAAGCGAAAATGCCTGCGCGGAGGTGGCCGCTGTACGGCAAACTGTCAGTTTGCCGTTGCTTGATTGCTAAACACACTGGTGGCCCGTCAAGGCTTGGTTGTCGAGACATGGGCAAACTAACAGTTTGCCCTACATCGTCGGGTTCAATTTTTTTCAGCGTAGGGAAGAATCCCACGCCCTGCGCCGTCTAAACGTTTGTGAGCAGTTGAAGGAGGGCAGGCAAAACGCCTCGTCAAAACAACGGAGTGAGTACAGAATTGCGTGGAGCTAGTCGTTGAACAATTGCAAACGGAGAAACGCGCCGCGATGAGTGAACACACAAGCGAGCAACGCCTGATCGCCGCCTGCCAGACAGGCGACCGCGAAGCGTTCCGCCAGTTGTTCGAGGCCTATCAAGAGCGCGTCTGGGTCATCGCCATTCACTACACCAACGAAGAGCAGGCGGCGCGCGACATCACGCAACAGGTCTTTTTGAAACTCTTCGCCTCGATCAAACAGTTCCGTCACGAAGCCAATTTTGCGACGTGGCTGTACCGGCTGGTCGCCAACGTTTGCCTGGATGAACAGCGCAAACAGCGGCGCTTCCTTTCGTTTGATTTTTGGCGGCGCGATGCTGAGGACGAAGAGATGAATCCAGCCGATTGGCAACTGGCCCGGCAGTTTCATGACGGGGTGCAAGAGCAGCGCTTCACGCAAACGGAAATGGCGGCGGCGGTAAAGGCGGCGGTACGCGAACTG
Source organism: Acidobacteriota bacterium (assembly GCA_031418175.1). Taxonomy (GTDB): domain Bacteria; phylum Acidobacteriota; class Blastocatellia; order RBC074; family RBC074; genus JACPYM01. The sequence goes on from JANOWX010000659.1 coordinate 4,790, forward strand.
AGTCCGCCACTGCGCATCGCAATTTTGCTGAAGTATTTCGAGGATATGTCTTACGAGGAAATCGCGCGCGTGCTGGCTTGTTCGCCGGGCACGGTGGCGTCGCGCTTGAATCGCGGACACAAGGCGCTGGCTGTGCGGCTGGCGCATTTGCGGCAATAGGTAAAAGGAGGGAGCAGATGAAAAAACTGATCGCCTTGAGCGCGTTCCTGGCATTGCTCGGCTGTGCGGCCATTGCGCAACAAAACCGCAAGCTGGTGGGCGGCGGTTGCGATGGCTGCGAGGGGCTGTTTGAAGAAATGCCCAAGCAGTTGAGTTGGGAAACGACGATCCACAAACCGGGCGAAGTGGGCGAGCCGTTGGAAATCAGCGGCACGATTTTTAAGGCCGATGGCAAAACACCCGCGCCCGGCGTGATCCTTTACGTTTATCACACCGATGCGCGCGGCATTTACGAACCCGCGCCGGGCGCGACCGGCTGGGTCAAACGGCACGGCCATTTGCGCGGCTGGATGAAAACCGACGCGCGCGGGCAATACAAATTCCACACGTTCAAACCGGCGGCGTATCCGGGCCGCCGCGATCCGGCGCACATTCATCCGACCGTCAAAGAGCCGGACAAGAACGAGTATTACATTGACGAATACCGCTTCGACGATGACCCGCTATTGACGGCGCAGGAACGCGCCCGCGCAGAGAAACGCGGCGGTTCCGGCATCATCAAACTAACCAAGCACAACAAAGGCATCTGGGTCGGGCAACGCGACATCGTGCTGGGCCAGAACATTCCGAACTATCGCTAGCTATGTTTCGTCGTCACGTTCACAACCAGCTTTCGGCTTATCACCACGGCGAACTAGCCGCTGCTGAGCGGCAGCGCGTCGCGGCGCATCTAGCGCATTGCCCGCAATGCCGCGCCGCATACGAGCAGATTACGTTTGGGGCGCTGATGGCCTCCCAGATGGTTGCGCAGCCTGAACGTTTGACCGCGCCAGCGCAGATGTGGGAAGCCTTGGAAGCGCAGTTGCTGAAAGCCGATGACCAGGCTGGTGCGAAAGCATCCGTGCCACAACGCGAATCATTCACACCGCGTTTTAAGTTCGCTCTCGCCGCATGTGCCGTTGCCGTGCTCGTGGCCGGCAGCGTCTCGTGGCAGTTTTACCGCCGCGCCACCGCGCCGGCTTGGGAAGTCGAAACGCTGGCCGGGTTGCCGCGCATCGGCGCGCAACTCATTCGCAAAGCCGGCAAGCTGCGCGTGGGCGAATGGTTAACGACGGATCAAGCTACGAAAGCGCGTCTCAAGGTCGGGGTGTTTGGGCACGTTGAGATCAAGCCGAACTCGGAAGTGCAACTGGTCGCCGCACAACCGACCGAACAGCGTTTGGCGCTCAAACGCGGGGCGCTGTACGCGGAGATCAGCGCGCCGCCGCGTTTCTTTTTCGTCAACACGCCTTCGGCCACAGCGGTGGATTTGGGCTGCGCCTACACGCTGGAAGTGGACGAAAGCGGGCAAGGCACCTTGCGCGTGCTCGTCGGCTGGGTGTCGTTCGAGGAGCGCGGCATTGAATCGTTCGTGCCCGAAGAGGCGATGTGCATAACGCGGCCCGTGCTCGGCCCCGGCACGCCGCATTTCGAGGATGCGTCCGAAGCGCTGCAAGCGGCGCTGGCGCGCTTCGATGTTGAAAAGAATGATGACGTGGCGCGCGGCGCTACGTTAGATGAAGTCTTGCGCGAGGCCCGTGTGCGCGACAGTTTGACGCTCTGGCATTTGCTGGCGCGCACGAAAGAGCTTGAACGCAACCGCGTCTTCGACCGGTTCGCAGCCCTGATCCCGCCGCCGCCTGAAGTGACACGCGACGGCATTTTGCGCGGCGAGCACGCAATGCTCGACGCCTGGTGGGAAAAACTCGAATTGGGCAGTCCGAGTTTTTGGCGGTTCTGGAAAGGGCCGCTGCCGTCCACCAAATAGCTGCCCGCTAACCACAACTCGATTCTGAACCGACAAGGAGGAACTTATGTTTCGCAGAACCATTGGCTCTGTTCGTTATGCGTGTGTTTTGTTGAGCTGTTTGATGACGGTGCAATTGACCGCTCAAGCCGGACCGCCGTTGATCTGTCATCCGTTCGAGACCGGCGGCGCGCAATCGTTGCCGTGGAAGAATGCGGCGGAATGGCGCGGGGCCAAAAGCGATTACGCTTTGAATCGCTTGGTGGACGATACGCTGGCGCTGCTCACACCCGCCACGCCGGTCATCGCGCGGATGGAGACCTTGCGACGCGCGGCGATTTACGCCGTCTGGGCCGCGCGCGACCGCGAGGTGGGCCGCCCGGTCTATGGCGAACAAATCGCCTTCAATCAAAAGGTCGCGGATGAATTGCTGGCGCGGTTGCAGGCGCGCGCCAAGCAAAACCCAAAAGACGCGCTGGCTCTTTTCGACGCGGGTTACCTGCGCGCCACTTATCAACAATCCGGCTGGCAGGCCGGTCAGCAACAAGCCGTTGACGCTTACGCACAGGTGCGCCAGGCGGCGGAAATGAGCGGCGATGCCACGATGCAATTTGCCGCCGCGCTGGCGACGCAGGATAAGGCCGTGCAACGCGCGCATCTGCAAAAGGCTGCGACGGGCGCGACTGAAGGCTCGTTGCTCGCGCGCAATCTGGTCAAGCATTTCAGCAATCAGGGCCGCAACCTGGCGGAGTTGCGCAACAACCTGGGCGCGCTGCAATAACAGCCCAAAAAAAGCTTTGCCGCAGATTGACGCAGAATTACGCCGATCATTTTCCAGCCGCGTTTCTCCGCGTTGATCTGCGGCTTTGTTTTCGAGCAGGAGGAGCAACGTGTTGAAACCAGTTTTGAATTTGAACGCTATCTTCGTGTTTTCTTCGTGTGCCTTCGTGGGCAAGCCAGAGTTGCGTTTGTTTGCCTCGCCGCTATAATCAGCCCCTCGCACGCAATCGCAATTACCCGCATCCAACGAAGCTATGAATGTCTGTCAACTCACGCGCGAACTGATCGAGATCGAATCGGTGACGTGGAACGAAGGCGCGGTTGGGCGCTATTTGCGCGATTACCTCAGCGACGCCGGGTTCGCCGTGATGACCCAGCCGGTCAGCGAAGGGCGCTTCAACGTGTACGCCAAAGCGGGCGATCCGTTGGTGACACTCTCGACGCACATGGACACGGTGCCGCCTTTCATCGCGTCGCGCGAAGACGAAGTGAACATTTATGGACGTGGCGCTTGCGATGCGAAAGGCTTGATTGCCGCGCAGATTTTCGCGGCGAAACAGTTGCTGGACGCGGGCGCGACCAATCTGGGCCTGCTCTTCGTCGTCGGCGAAGAGGACGGCAGCGATGGCGCGCGCGTGGCGAATTCGATCCCCAATCGCAACAAATTTCTGATCAACGGCGAACCGACCGAGAGCACACAGGCGTTGGCGACCAAAGGCGCGGTGCGCGTGGTGATCGAAACGCACGGACGCCCGGCCCATTCGGCTTATCCTGAACTGGGCGAATCGGCGATTGAAAAGCTGCTCGACATCTTGCAGGACATTCGCCAAAGCGATTGGCCGGTGGATGCGAAGCTGGGGCCGACGACCTGCAACATCGGCACGCTGTCGGGCGGACGCAAACCCAATGTCATTCCCGATCAGGCTGCCAGCGAACTGATGTTCCGCACGGTGATCGAAGCCGAAGCGATGTTTCAACGCATAGAGCAAATCGTCGGCGCACGCGCGACGGTCAAGCGCGGGTTCAACTTGCCGCCGCTTCAGTTGAAGACAGTGGACGCGCTGGCGCACGTGCCGACCAGCGTGGTGCGCTTCGGCACGGACATTCCGTGTCTGACGAATTGGGGCCAGCCGCTGCTCTTCGGCCCCGGCTCGATTCACGATGCGCATACGGCGCACGAATTTATTATCAAACAGGATTTGCTGAACGCGGTTGACACCTACGCGCAATTGGCGCGGACGTTGTTGGCGGCGGCAGCTTGAAGCAAAGAAGCTTCAGACAGGATGCACAAGATTTT
>JANOWX010000660.1:0-2028 GCA_031418175.1 Acidobacteriota bacterium
CCGAAGCGACCGGCGTGTCGAGCAGTTCCGTTCCCTCGAATAGTTGCGCCTTGTTTTCAGCCGGCGGCTGCATGATTTCGGTGCGCGGGGGCGTCGTCGCAGCCTTGGGTTCCGGTGCGGCGGGAATCATCGTCGCATAGGCATCGCGCACCGGTTCGGGGGCGGGCGGCGCCGGAATCATAGTCGCAAAAGCATCACGCGGCGGCGGTGACGCAACCAGCGGCTCATCCGTCAAGACTGTGTCAAACGCGGCGGCCACCGGTTCAGCGCGCACGTCCGTTTTGAACCTGTCTAGGGCGGGGGCAGAAACCTCATTGACGACCGTCTTGAAATCATCGCCAGAGGCTAAGTCTGATGTCGGCGGCAAAACGGCAGTCAGGCGCATCGAGTCAGTCTCGCCTGGGACTGTGGGCAGCGCTTGCCCCGCTTCCGATTCGGAAATGACGGTCTTAAAACTGTCGCCCGCAGTCTCGCCCATTGGCATTATTAGCGTGCGCGGCGTCGGCTGCACTTCATCGGTGCGCGGCGTGTCAATGTTGATGGGGCGCAGCGGTTTGGTGCCTGTTTGGCCGCCGCGCCCCAGCGCAGTCGTCGCGCCGGACTGTTTCAACGCCGCCGCAAAGGCGCGCGCGAGTTCGAGCATGGATTGCGGGCGCGCTTCGGGCACTTTTTCCAGCGCGTACAACACGACGGCCTCGACCTCGGCGGGCAAGTTCGGTTGCAATTCGCGCAAGGGGCGCGGGGCTTCGGTGACGTGTTTGATCGCCACGGCGGTGGCGGTTTTGGCGACGAAGGGCATCACGCCGGTCAACAGTTCGTACAGCACCACGCCGAGCGAATAAATGTCCGAACGCGCATCGGCCTCTTCGCCCTGGCATTGTTCGGGCGACATGTAATTGGGCGTGCCGATGACGGTGCCGACGTTGGTCAGATTGTTATCCACGCTCAAGGTGTCGAGCGCTTTGTCGCGCAACTTGGCAATGCCGAAATCCAGAATCTTGATGTGATCGCTGTCTTCGTCTTGGTTGAGCAGGACGATGTTGTCGGGTTTGATGTCGCGGTGAATGACGCCGCTGCGATGGCCGGCTTCGAGCGCGGCGCAGGCTTGGCGAACGATGCCGTAAGCGCGCAACGGATCGAGCGCGCCCTCATCGGAAAGTACTTGCCGCAAGCTGCGCCCGTTCAGCAACTCCATCACGATGTAGGCGATCTGCCCGGCGGTTCCGCCATCGTCTTCACCGAAGTCATGGATCACGACCACGTTCGGATGATGCAGCATCGCGGCGGCGCGGGCTTCGCGATAGAACCGCTGGCGCGTCTTTTCGTTGCCGACGACATCCGCGCGCAAAACCTTGACGGCCACGGCATCGCCGATGTGCGTGCGGCGCGCGCGATAGATTTCGCCCATGCCGCCGCTACCGATCAATTCGCCGAGTTGATAGCGCCCGCCCAACAAACGGCCCGCCAGTTGACCCGGTTCGAGCGGCAAGCCTGAATCACCGCCAGCGCCGCCGGTTGACGAGCCAGCCGCGGACGCCGCGCCAGATTTGGCGGCACTGGTGTTGATGGGTTTTCCGGCTTCATTGCTCACAGGCTTACCACACTCCGGGCACTGGTTGACGCCCGCGCTCACTTGACTGCCACAGTAGGAACAAAACATTGCGCTGCTTTGGGGAGTAAAGTTTCGACGCGTTGTCGGGGCGCCGTCATTGCTCAATTCAAAATGCGGCTGGCGAATAACTGTGTCTCGCGGCCCACCGCATCAAACTGCTGCCAATAAATTGAAAAAGTGCGCGCAGTCTAGCACAGCGTTCTACCTGTGGCTATTGCGCGTCAGGGCGTTCAGCGCGTGCCTGCACCTCAAACCAAAACCCTCGCGCCCGACGCACATTCGGGCAGATCGCTTTCAATCCTCACAAACACGTCACACCGACTACATGCGAAATTGAGTCGCCAAAAAGCGCAGCTTGGCCGAAATAATTTCGACCTGTGCAAATAGGCAGCGAAGCCTTTGGAGTGCGGCGGCTC